>JAHPYY010000168.1 GCA_019058515.1 Promethearchaeota archaeon | reverse complement strand
TTCAAGTTGATCTTGCTTCCAGGCTTATAAAAGATAATCGAGCTATTGAAAAAGTGCGCTTTTGTACCAGTGGAACCGAGGCTACGATGTACGCTTCTAGATTGGCGAGAGCCTTTACTAAGAGAACGGTCATTGCGAAAACGCGACACGGTTGGCACGGTGCAAACGACACGCTTTCCTACGAAGTAGGAGGAGAGTTTCTCGATAATGTAAGTCCTGGTTTGATGCCGCAACATCAAGCCGGTGTTCTAACATTTAATATAAATAACGAAGAAGTGTTTGATTTAATTAATCTTAACAAGCACACTCTCGCAGCGATAATAATAGAACCTGTTCTCGGAGGAGGCGGGGGTTTTGCCGTCGATTTAGAGTATCTTAAGAGATTAAGAGAAGAGACCGAGAGACACAACATACTACTAATTTTTGACGAAATTATCACGGGGTATCGCTTCACCGATAAACTTTATCAGGAAGTACTGAAAGTGTATCCCGATTTAACTACCATGGGAAAAGTAATAGGTGGCGGTTTTCCCATTGGAGGTATTGGAGGACGCGAGGAGATAATAAATCAAGCGGCTCCTGGAGTAAAAAGTCAAGTGTTAATAGGAGGAGGGACCTTCTCTGGATTTCCTTTAAGCATGATCGCGGGTTTAAAAACCATTAAGATTTTGTCGAGAGAAAAAGATAAATTAGAAGCGATAAATAACGCAGGAATGCGATTAAAAAACGAGCTCAACGAATATTTCTATCAAAATGACATTCCGATTTTTGCAGCGGGCGAAAAATCCGTTATAAAACTCCACACTTTAACAAAACCAATGATAAATCCCTCCCGTTTAGACGTCGAAACATATGGAGACGACACAACGGAGCCAACTCTTCAATTAGCTCTTTACAATAGGGGTTTTGCTCCCTACAAAGGGTTAGGCAACTTAACCTTAGCTCATAGCTCCGCAGAAATTAATAAAATAAAGCAGTTAATATGCGATGTAAGCTCGTTAATTTACAGTTAAAATTAACGCGAAAGGATAAGTTTAAATTGCTAACCAATGGATTAAAAAGAAGAACTTTTCGACAAACAAAAAACTTTTTTTTAACTCCTATTTTTTTTTAAATTAGATTAAATTTCGAAGAAAAACCTAATTCTTCGCTACATTTATGCTAAAAAGAAAGCGTTCAGTGATATAAAACAATGCCCGGTAAATTCTTAAAATTCTTTACGCCCTTCGTCCGAATTATGCCCGAAATTCGGCAACCTCAAAGAGAAGTACAATTCAAGGAAAAATTAATCTGGACAGCGGTCGCGTTAATAATTTACATCGTAATGTCGAATATTCCGTTGTACGGCGTTCAATTGTCACAATCCACCGATTACTTTTATTGGCTGCGGGTCATACTCGCAAGCCAAAGAGGTACCCTTACCGAACTAGGGATTGGTCCGATCGTCACTGCAGGACTGATCATGCAGTTGCTAGTAGGGTCCAAAATAATTAACGTAGACATGAGCGATCCATACGATCGCGCCATGTTTAGCGGATCTCAAAAGGTTCTATCTATGTTTTTAACGATATTTAACTCAATTGCGTACATTATTGGAGGTGCGTTTGGAAGGGATTTGGGAATTACTGCCATATTCTTAATCGTAATTCAACTAGTATTCGCCGGAATGATCATTATATTATTAGACGAATTGCTCCAAAAAGGATGGGGGTTAGGAAGCGGCGTTTCCCTTTTTATCGCAGCGGGAGTTGCAGGACAAATTTTTTGGAATTGCTTCAGCTGGATTGAGGCTCCCGGAACAAGGGTTCCAAGAGGAATTGCAATCGCATTCTTCTACGTGTTGTTCGATGACAATCCAGAAACGGGATTAGACACGATTTTTATCAGAGATGGGCAGTTACCTTCGTTGCTCGGAGCAATCACCACGATTGTAATATTGGTAATAGTGATATGGTTCGAAAGCACCCGGGTGGAAATCCCCTTGCAATACATGGGCTACAGGGGGTTTAAAGGCAAGTACCCGATGAAGTTGCTGTATGTGTCGAATATCCCTGTGATTTTAGTGAACGCGCTCTACGCCAACTTTTTGTTCTTTGGACAGCTAATCGCGGGTCCAGACTCGGCGTTACGAAACAACGATACTGCATTATGGCTCGACCTAATTGGAAGATTTGTGTGGCAAGATACGGGAACCGGGACAGGCGGATACCTCTTACCTACTTGGGGTTTGATCTACATATTGACTCCTCCTCGGGGGATTACCTCCATAACTCCGTTCTCCTTCATTTACCTTGCCGTGTTTGTATTTCTTTGCATAGGATTGGGACGGGTTTGGGTCGAGGTCTCAGGTCTTGCACCACGCGACATCGCAGGGCAAATTCTCGATTCAGGAATGCAGATCCCGGGATTTAGAAGCTCGGAAAAGATAATAGAGAAGATTTTAAAGCGTTATATCCCCTATCTTGTGATATTAAACGGGATTATAATTGCATTTCTAAGTTTCTTTGCGGACAGTCTTGGCGCACTCAGCTCAGGTACAGGACTCCTCATCGCTATAGGTATTGTTCACCAGTACGCGGAGACAATTAGCAAAGAAGTTGCTGCTTCTCAATACCCCGGGCTCCGCGGCATGTTAGGTTTAGATTAGGCATAATCTGGTTAAAAGTTCAAATCTTTTATCTATTTTCATTCGTTTATTTAATACTCATTAAAGCAAAAAAAAATCATTTTAATACTTTATTTTTGCGTTTAAAACGAAGAAAACCGTGCATATGTACAATAAATTTAAAACCGAAATGTCTTAATCTGCCAAGGTTGAAGTTTAACTTTGTTACCCGATATAACCGATATTATTTTGCCTTCTAAAGATATCTCTTCAATGGGCTGTCGTATAAGAGTTCCACTAATGCTTGTCTCTTTAATCTCATGACTTGGATTAAACAAGCGAATGTAGTTAAACTCATCTCTCCTCCATAGATTTAGGACGGGAATGTACGGCTCTATTGAAAGCAGATTTTTTTCCTTATTTCTTAAAGTTAATGGCTCTTTCGAAGAGAGTCCAATAAACTTATACTTATAAGCATCTGTGAGTTTTCTAATGGATGCGAAGTCATTTTCTTCAGTAATACAAAATGCGAATTCATAACAACCGGGTTTATGAAAAATATTCGTTATTTCACTGGGACTAGTTTTAATTTCAAATTGAGGTGAGTTTCTATGGATGTACAAAATTCCGTTAGGATCTCCTTTTAGCCAGACGAAATCCAAGGAGTGAATTTTAGTTCGATAGGTTTCTTCAATTCCAAATGGGTAATTAATATATGGGCGTTCAACATTAATTTCAGGATGTAAAATTAAGCCCTTTACTCCGTTTGAAGATAATTTACATTCTAGGCGATTTACTCTGGTATATTGGCAAAACTCGAGCTTTGATTTAGAGTTCCGAGTAGTAATACTTATGATTTCTCGCTTTAGTATGTAATTAACTTCTTCCAAATCAAGTGAAATTTTGTATGGTACATCACTTCTAAAATCTAGCGTGAATACTTTGGTGTTCTTATGTTTGATGTCAATTTTATTTGACTCGTGAGAAATGCATACATCATAGAGGAATTGGTTGTTATCAATGCTCAAATCAGTCTTATCGCGTACTATAGAAAATACCTTATATTGTAGGGTCGGAATTTCTGCTATAAATGATAATTGATTGTTTGAATATTTGCAGGGGATTAGCTTTTGACCGTTAAAGACGTTGTAGTTTTGATGGTCGCTTAAATTACACTTTACTACAGTAATGTCTTTTCTCTTGTAAAGAGAGGGATTAAAAACGATGATAAATTGATAGGGAGGCTTTAAATCGTTGTTCCTTTCGGTTCCTATATTTACCAAATCGTTAAGGGAAGATTTTATGAGATCGTGCAGTTTATTTTGCAGTTTTTCGAGTAATCCGATGCTTAAATCTGATATAGAAATTTTTCCTTCAACAATAGCGGTTTTCTTTTGCTCCTCATCAGACAATTGAGTGCGCGAATAATCTCCCGTTCTAATAAAGGGAACTGCGTAGGAGTCGTGTGCCTGAGTAACCAATAAAGTTTCCCACAACTCATCCAATTGATCAATGGCTTTTGTGGAGAGATGCGTTTTTGTTAAACAATTTAAGATTTCAGCTAAAATGAGTAGTACTTCTGTACGATTATTTTGAAGCAGAAGTTTGGGAGTGTAAAACACATAATCGCCCATCAAAAATTCGTCTCTCGCATATTTATATCTCCCTTCTTTAGGTATTAAACCAAATATTTCAGAACTTAAAGTAAACTTACCAAAAAGTTCGCTGTAAAGGTTGAGTCTCCAAATTTCTTCTTGCATAGGTTGAGGCATTATAAAATCTTCTAAATTTGAAAATAAAGCGTAATTCATGTAAGGTTTGGATATTAATTGAAAAAGTAAGTTAGGAATTTCTTGATAGAACATACCGTGAAAGTATTCTCCATCGTAGATCCCATGTTGGTTAACTAATGCATCGATGACAGTACCATCTAATCCTATCCAATTTATTACAGCAGAGTTTGAGGTAGGTCCACACCCTAAGAGCCTTGATCGTATTGAAGTTTGTATTATTCCCAACGATTTAAGGAGTTGTGGAAGTTGTGGGTGTACTGAGAACTCCGACGCGTAATACATATTTGAGTTCAAATCTAACTCTTTAAGCGTGTTTAAACCCATCTTAAACTGCTTGATATTGGATTCCTCTCCAAGCATTAGAAGATAGGGCTGAGAATAAGTAGGATTAATAATTTCAAAATTACCCTGTTTGATTAACCTTTTAAATTCTTTAAATTTATCCGTGTAGTGATTTTTAAGCCACTTTAAGCAATATATGGCGATTTCAAGGTTAAATGGTATTTTTAAATTGTTTGCTGTTTCCATTTTTTTTAGTAATTTACTAATAGCATACTCCGGTGAATCGAATTCGCAAAAAGGAGTATTGTCAATTATTATTCCTCCGTGACCTCCTACAATGAAGAATACTTTTTGGTGCAATTCTCTCCGTAATAGGTTTTTAAAAGATTTTATTATTGATTTATATCTCTCTGTCTGATCTGATTCACTGTCTATATCGTTTAAATTCTTGATTTTGTTGTTTAAACGATCAATGTTTTTACTGTAATTCTTAAATGGAACTTTTTCTAAAAACTGTTTTATTAAACCCAGTACTTTTCCTAACGAAATAGACTCTTCAGACAATTAATTTCCACTCATTTCATAAAGTTTCGTTATATGCAGTATTTTAAAGTAATTTCGCTTATTTTATGGTAATTCCTTTTCTTTTTCGATATCCGAAGGATCACGACCTTTTCTTAATTGTTCAAATCACCATTTGTCAGAGGATATAATTTCTTTAGCTTTATTGAGGACGACCTCTATGATTTCTGAGGGTACGATAACCACCCCATTGATGTCCCCAAAAATCAAATCTCCTGAGTTAATAGTTCTTTCTCCGCATGAAATCGGTTTCATTATGGATTCCATATCAATTATCATTCGACCTCTAATCGACGAGCAAATAATTCCTCGGGCAAAAATTGGAAATTTAAGGTCTTTTACTTGAGGTATGTCTCGTATTGGTCCGTCAACCATTCCTCCCCTAAATCCCAAACCTTGAAGAATACGGCTGGTGCTTTGCCCCAGTCCTAGCGCAATCATAATTTCGACATCTCAACACACATTATTGGAAATTAAGGTGCCTGTTTGATAAATTTGACCATTCTTGCGATTATATTTCTATCCAATGGTTCCTCAGATGGAATCATTTTCATGGTGGCCGCGTAGCCAACCATTCTTGCACCTGTCCACATTGGGCGTATTCTGAGTCAATAAATCCTGAATTGTACCCTAATTCATCGATAGCATCGGAAACTGCACATGTATATAATTTGGAGTATTCGTTTAATATGTTTTCTAAAACCTTTTTATCAGCCATTTTTTCTTTGTAGATAATTTATCTTTTAAGAAATTTGAAAGCTTATGAATTTAATTCTTCTTCTTATCTTATATAATTAACATTTAATTACACTAAAATCAATAGAATACATATACTAGTGGAAAAACTACGGCTGTGTAATAATGAAAATTATTCCATTGTTGTTGTTGTTATTTTATTGTTTTGTGTTTATTTCGTATAAAACTTTATAGAATGAACTTTTTAATAAAAGTTTTTTCGAATTGAAAATAAATACTTCAAAGTGTTAATCATATGAAATACGATTAGGTTCATTTGAAATTAAAATTATTCGAAATAAATTCTCCTCTTTTCGTGTTAGGATCGCAAATGATTTGGTAAAATAAAAGTTTAAATCGATCTGACCTACTATAAATACAAAAGAGGATAACTACAGACTTTTAAATATTAAATAACAATCGCGTATTTTTTCTCGAAAGTAATTATGGTGTATTTTCAGTTAAGCAAAATAGGATACAATTGTGGATTAGATAAGCAAGGTTGCTCACGATATCCAGAAGACTGCAACAAATGTATAGCGGAGAAGTTGAGAGAGTTGGGATTCGAAGTTAATTCTAACATTCGTATCTTAGAAATGGATTCCGAAGAAAAACGCCAACAAATGTTCCGCGATCTAATATGGCAGAAATTTTGGGATGTAGTAAACATAAAACACATTTTGATAATGACAAAAAGTTCAGGTGTTTCGCTCATGAGTTATCCTGTGTCTGGAGCGGGAGTTGATATTAATTTATTAACTGGATTTATACAAGCGAATATTTCTTTTTCCCAGACATCAGAATCGGAATTATTAGAGGATTCTTACACTTATGACGGGCATAGCTACGAATTCCAATACAAAAAGTTCAATATACTTTTAAAAGAAGGAACGATTGTGAGAATATGCCTGGTATTAGACAATAAAGCATCTCAAACCTTAAGAACTCAAGTGTTAGAATTTTTGAGAAATTTTGAAGCGAAGTACCGAGGGAAGATATTGCGTCAGCTACAGACGGGAGTCGCAGACTTTGACGATGTGAAATCCTTCATAAGCGAGGAATTTAACGTAAAACTGGTGTTTCCAATGATTTTAGCGCATACTATTCCTCCCGATTTACTCGAGTCAATCGAGAGTAATCCTATTCAAAAAGCCATCGTTCAATTTGCTAAAGAACTGTTAAACACAAAACAGTTCTTTTTCATAAATAACATCTTATACGAACTTCAAAATTTGGTGAAAATTGAAGCGAATATTATTCTATATGAAATATACCAATTATTAGAGCTCCAGGTTATCATCCCTACTACAATTGAATCCGCTGAAGAGAAAATAAAATATTTTCAAGAATCGAGAGCTAAAAGAATTGCTGAGAACGAGTTAATCTCGTCTATAATAACGGGAGACGATGCTATTTTAGAGTTAAAAGAACAAATGGTCGATATGGACGAGGAAAACGGTAAGAAATTGATGGAATCTTTCATTAAAAAAGGACAAACTGCGGAAAAAGCGCTTGTGTACCAAGAAGCTCAAAAAGAATACGAAAAAGCCTTGTATATCGCCACAGGATTCGACCTTAAAAAAGAAATCGGGAAGATTTCGTTTTTAATATTCGAGTTGGACAAAAAGATGAACGAGATAGAAATAGATTACGCTTTTAGAGCTGCTGAATCGGCCGAGAAGAAGAAAGATTACATAAATGCTATAAGACATTACCAAAAAGCGTTAGAACTTTACAACAAGATGGCAAATATCCTAGATTATGATTCGAAAATTAGTAAGCTAGAGAAGAAGATAGCCAAGCTTCAAAAACAACTATAATCAGGCGTACTGTAAACAATTACAAACTTCTTTTTTAATGTAAAGCAAATTTAAGGATTTTAGCCATTTTATTTGAGGGTAAAAGTTTAATTAACAAAAACAATAATTGATAAATAATTATGCTATCTGTTATGTTTTTCTTTCAGTGGGATGAATTCATTAACCTTATTGCCTACCCTCCGGGGTCTTTAATTTTTATACTATTACTATCAACGGCTGTGGCGTTAATTAGTACCGCCCTTACTAAATGGCTAACAGATACCAAAGCAATTCAAAGAAAACAATTACAAATCAAAGCTCATAACGAAGAAAAGCAGAAAATCGTGGAGCTCGCACAGGTGGACATAGAACGCTACAGAAAACAGAGGAAACGCTGGGAACGGAAAGACGAAATGCTAAAAAAGTCCCAACAAAACATGGCATTGCAGCGAATGAAACCGACATGCATTACTTTTGTACCCATGTTAATTATATTTGCCTTGGTAAGAATGATTTTTCTTAATAATCCCGTAGCAATCACCCCAATGAACGCTAACGATGTACCATTCATAGGAAATTTCTTAGCAGGGTTTACAGATGTTGAGTACGCATGGACGGCTCTCGTGTATGGAAACCCAAGAATTATCCCACTTGAGGCTGGTTGGATCAATTTTACTGCTTGGTATTTCTTATGCTCGCTGGGAATCAATACGCTTATTCAGAGACTTTTTAAGCTGCAAACGCAAGCCACTGGGGGAATGGAACAAATGTTCGGAGGAACTAAGGCAAAAGCGATTGAGTTCCCGGATGTTTGACAAAATAAAGAGAAAGAAAAAACCCTTATCTTATTGATTTTTTACTTTTTAATGTTAGCACGCGTGGTCCGAATCTCCTCCACTACAGCTTGGTCCTCCTAACGGTTTTAACTTGTTAGCAAGTAAAGATTCGATATTGTGCTTAATAGAGCCGTCTACCCCCTGATAAAGATTTATCCCGCACTGAAGGAAACCATAAAATGGTCTTCCTCCAATACCGCCAATTATCATGTCCGTAACTCCCTGATCTCTCATGTTAAACACGGGTTCCATACAAGCAGAATGACCGTTATTCTGTAGTGCGAATTTACGTTTATAATCCTCATTTTCGTCCAATTCTACGCCTACAAAGTAATTGCAATGACCAAAATGAGCTGAAATAGCATCTTCTAACTCGGGTCCGTTTGATGGGATACCAATAATTCGCTTCATTTTCTTTAATTTGAATTATTATTTAATAAAATAAAAGGGATAGAATTTTAAAATTTTAGGATTACAGAAAATAAGGAACAAAATAAAAACAAGAATGGCGCAACGGATGGGATTCGAACCCACGAGTGCGTAAGCACACGGGCTTATTAGGACGCTTTTCGCATATCTCCAAGCCCGCGCCGTACCAGGCTAGGCTACCGTTGCATCCAAGTTTAGGATTAAGCTTCTTATTAATTAATTATATTTGTGTAAAGATTAACGAGGGATTGGGATAGACTCATTCATTTTTTTTGTAAACTTTGCTTTTTTAATCGATTTTTCAAGGTCTTCGTGAGAGGCTCCTTTAGAAATATCGATTAAATCGCTTGTTGGCTCCAAATGTTTGTAATTTACCCTTCGGCGTCTTATACTCAAGCCATCTACTAAAATATAGTTCTTATCGATGATATCAACAACAACACAGCGGTTTCCCGCTTCTCGTCCCATAGTTTTTACACATATTCTACCAATATCGTATACACTCATTTTATAATTTGTCACCAAATTATTGTAGTCGCTTATTCCAACTAATTTAACGCTTAATCAGTCAGAATAAACCATTTATGTAATTATTCTAATAATCAGATAAATAAATTTTTTATGTTTTCTTAAACACTCTTTTTCTTACATGTATTTAGGAATGTCATAACTTCTTCAACTACCTGTTCGATCGTTAAATTTTGAGTGTCGACGATTAAATCGTAAAATGAGTCTATTTTTGTTTCCTTTAAATCAATGTTGTAAAGCTTTTTGAACCTATCGCGTTCAGATTTTTCTCTGATTAAAGTTTCATTCAATTTCTCATGATAATTTTCGTCGTCTCTTTCCATCATCCTTTTCACCCGTACTTCCAACGGACATGTTAAAAGGATTTTAACTGTCGCTACATCTCTCAAAAAATACGGTCCTAGTTGACTATCGACGACTATGTTACCTTCCCGTGCGATTTGGACCACTTTCTGGTCGAGGATTTCGTCAATTTTGAGTTGAGGATTTTCCTCCACATATTTTGTGTAGTCCTCCAAACTCATGTGATATTCTTTTGCTAATTCCCTAAATGCTTGACCTGTAGAGTAGTAATTTAATTTCAATTTATCCGCAACCTTCTTGGCAATTGTAGATTTCCCAGTGCCATGCAAACCAGAGATTGTGATAATCATTTAGAAATAAGGATAAGTATTGATATTTAAAATTATAAACGCGAAAATATAAATTTTCTAATTCGCCTGTTAAACTAAAGTTTGGACTTGTATTGATGCTATTGATTCCATACCTGTTCTTTTATTAATCCTTTTAAACACTGAGAGCAATATCGCCCACTCTCAATTCTATTTGCCCTTCTGGAAGTGAGATGTGTTTTCTTAATCTTAGATGGTCTTAATTGGGGAATTGATTGAAGGGGCTTTTTACAAATTGTACAATGAGCTCTTTTGGGTTTTTTTCGCCAATAAAGGGTGGTATTTTTACCTCCTGGAGTTTTAACGGCTTTTCTTTTTTGTGCTTTAGAACGAAGACCTGGACGCGGCATACACTTTTTCTCTCTTGTGAATGTGTTATAACTATTGTAATGTAGTATTTATTGAAATGGTAAGAAATTAATTAATTTTTTGGATTTTAGGTTAGTTAATTAGAAACAATAGGATTTTCAAATTTAATTTAACCAAGAGTAATTTAAAAACTGAGAATAGGTTAAGGAGTTACTGATGGAGTGGTAACTGGAAAGAGTGCTCCAAATAAAGTGGGGCGTAGAAAAAAAAGAATTACCGCAGCAAAGATTCCTATAATTACTGACGATATTAAAACTCTAAAGGTTGAAGAATTCGAGAGTTCTCTTATTGCGATCGCCATGAGAATTGGAACCCATATTGCCAAGGTCAATCCGTCAATAACATCAATTACCGCCCAAACTGGGCTACTCATTAAAACTTGAATTGGTGTGTCCACTGAAGCCTCAGGATCGATAGTACCGAAAGGAAGGCCAATAAGTAGGATTAGAATTTTCACTACATTAACGATCAAATAGGGGGCAAACGCACATAACATCATTTTATACTTATAGGATTCTTGTGCTTGTAAGAGCGTACCTCCCCTATAAATACTGAATGGACTTAGCGATTCTTCTTTATATTTTTCTTTTTCTACTGCTTCCATCCCAAAACGGGATTCTAACCGCTCAGAAAAATCAACAGCAATATTAGCGCCTCTTGTAAACAACCAAATTAGAAAAGTGTAAAATACGAATTGGAATATAGTACCTAACAAAAAAAATGCTAAGAAAAAACTTAATCCCATGGTTAGCGAAAGTAAAGTCAATGCAGGAAAATGAACGAGAATTGCAAGACCCATTAATCCCCATAAAAGAGAATTAAACAATAATATAATAAATCCCGGTGCGTCCTTTCTGCGATGGTTAATTTCGAAAAAACCTTTATTGGGTTTGATTAAAATCCACAAGATTTTGAGGTACCACCTAGCAGGAGAATACCATTCTTCTTCGTATCGTTTAAATATTGAAATATTTTCTATTCTTTCTGTTCTCAAGCGTTTTCCGCAAAAACTACAGGCATAACTATCTCCTCTATTTTCATTTCCACATCTGGGACACCTTTGCATGGCTGATACGGTTGACGACATAAAATTTACCTTCTAAGTTTTTTCTATTGCTTAATATTCATATAATAGAGTCTACTCTTATAAAAATTATTCTCGCATTTTTAGAATTTTTATTCTAAAATTTTTTTCTAAATCGTTAAAGCTCAATAATATATCCACCTTGGGTTTTTTTAATGGAGTAAGGTTTTTTTGTGAATATTTTCGCTATTTCCAAGTTTGTCCTAGAGTGACTAGTTATTTCTCTTACTTTAATCTTACAAGGTTCCTGAATGATAGCCATTAATGGGATTAACTGATCGCTTAAATAATTATCCACGGGAACTTCGTTTAAAATGCAATCAGAGAGTTTTTCGGCAGCGATAGTACCTAACCTTTCAGCGGGCAATCTTTTTTCGCCTAAAACTGTTCCTGATGATACAATCGCCCCATTATCAGCCCGAGTCCATAGAAGAAAGCCTACTCCAGAACTTATCGACTCTACCGTCTCAAAAGTGATGTTGATATTGTCGATTTGTAAATTTGAGAGAGATTTCTTAGAAGACTTTATAATTCTTTCCACGATTTTAGATTTATTTGAATATAAATCTTTTGTAATCGTAATATGTCCGAGAATTTTATCAATATCTCCAATTTCGGTAAATGAAAAAGAAGTTAAATCCTGTTTGGGGGGAAAAATTAGGCATTCAGTTTTGGCTCCTCCTTTAGGATACCAGCCATGTTTTAGTACCTTGATGTGTAAGTTGTGGCCTACCTTGTTAAAGACAGGATAAGTAATTCGTTTCAAGTATTCCAGACTTGGAGCCCATTTGCCAAATGTTCCTCCACCGTTTAGGACAAGTTTGATTTGCTCGATTTCGTTTAGTGCTAGACTAGCGATTTGGATGGGTTGAAGTATTAATCCAATACTCGCCGCAGTCTTAATATTTTCGTCTAATCTCTCGGATAAGTTTCTTTTGGGAGTAAACATTAGTTCTCGAGTTCCTACTTGCACTTCACTTAGGACGCTTCCTGTTAACCGAGTGAGTATTCTCAGACCAATAACGTGCTGTAGTCTTAAACCCGGCTTTGGTCTATTTGCCCTAATATTTACGACTTTAATTGGTAAGTTATATATTACAGAAAAGGCAGTACTTAAACGGAGGACAGCTCCACCACCTTCACCCATCGATCCATCAATGAGGAGATAATCTTTAGTTTCCATATCTCGGTGTAAAAATTTTTTATGTAGAGGATTTGATTCTATTTATGCCGTTGTATTCTTTCATCATGCTTATAACTTCATTGGGAACAAGGTTTCGCCAAATCTTCTTATCGTTTTTTATTAGGCTGCGTACGTTTGATCCATTGAATTTTTTTTTGAAGATTTCAATTTTTTTTCCTACTTTATATCCTTCATTTTTAAACAACTGTCGCACCCATTCACTATTGGAGTACACGATATCGAATCGTCCTACAATCGAAACTAAGTGAGAAACCCACTTCTCTGCGTTAAATACATCTGGTATTTGATATATCTTATATAATGTATCCTTAATATTTCGTTTTGATAGAGCAGCGCGCAAAAATTCTTCTCTTTCAGCACCGGTAAAAGGATCGTTTTTACTATAGCTTAATTGAGCACTTCCTATTGCAATTTTTAAAAGCTTACTAGATTTCAATATTTCTTTAATAACGTAAAGATGACCAAAATGAAGTGGTTGGAATCTCCCAATAAAAAGTGCTATGTTATTATTGCCATTCGATTGCGAACCATTATCAAATAATTTGCTTAAATCTTTTGATAATATGAGCTTCCAAATAATTCTCGAATGGTCGACTAATTTTTCCTTGGATATAATGGTCTTTAATTCATTTCTGGTGTAAAAACGACTTGCCGAAAGGTCCAACTCTTCAGAATTAGGTTTTAGTTTAACGGTATACTTAACCAAACCAAAAAATACATATGCAACCTCTGTCGCTTCTTCCACATCGTCCTCAATGGTAAGATCTTGGAACTTTAAATCTATAACATCGTTAACATTTATACCAAATTCCTCTTCTAACTCTCTTAATGCATTTTCCTTGATCTTTACGAAATCTAGCCGCTTATGATACTCCACATGGCCTGAAGCGGAATCAGTAAAATAATTTGGGTAAGTATCCTTTTTTGGACCTCTTTTTTGTACTAAGTAAAAAACCTCCTTTTTGGGCGTAATTGCTACAATAAATACTCGAATAACTAAATGACAAATTTTTTTCCTATGAGCTTCCTTTCTTGAAAGGGGGAAGATATATTTTGAAATTTGACCTGAATGGAGGAATTTTACATCTTCTCTATTAATGCAAGCGATTATTTCGTCTTTCAATGTATGCCCTCCTTTTAACTTTTACCTACATATTTCAAATATTATTGTCAAAGAGTCTCCAATATTTAACTTCGTTAACTCTGCCGCACTTCCTTGATTTAAAGATACTTCTAGATAGCCTGTTGATCCTTTTATAAAGACAATCTCATTTTTAGGAACCTCAGAAAAGAATCTACTGAAGATCCCAGTGTAAGATTTGCTTCCTGTCACCAAGGTTAATGAATTTTTATATTCAAGCTTAAGAGAAGAGTTTGATAATTGTAAACCTTCAGATATTGGTATATTTGTGGTTAAATTTCCATAGGAATCAATATACTGGATAATTCCTTCAATTTTATTCGAGTTGTGATCAATATAAAGTGGATTTTTATATGATTTTACGCTTGAAAATTGGATTTTTGGCCCAAAGGAATTAAGATTGTTGCCTTTTGAAATATATGCTGCAACGGGGGCCATTATATCTCTTCCATGGAAAGTTTCTGAAACGGGATGGTGAAAATATGACTCCTCCTGAATATATATGCACTCCACGATTTCTTCCTTTTCAAATATTAGTGAAAATAATCCATTGTCGGGAGCGATTAGAAAGTGATTATTAAGAGTTTTCACAGCTATAATTCTTCTCTGAGATCCAACACCAGGATCAATCACTATGATAAATACCGTTTTTGGAGGATATAGTTTATAAGTTGTTTTAAAAACATAGGATCCTTCAATAATAGAGAAAGGACGAATATTGTGAGATATATCTATAATCCTTACAAATGGATTAACTTTCAATATAACTGCTTTCATTTGAGCCACATAATGGTTGCCCTTAGGACCAAAATCAGTGAGAAGGCAAACAATTTGAGTATGGATTCCAGTCATAATAGTTCTCCAAGTTTAATTCTAAAATAATATCTCTTGAGGATACTTTGAGAACTTTGTTGGATTATTTCGATTTATATTTCTCGTCGACTTGAAAAAATTCTTGAAGCGCTTTAGACTTTAAGCGATATTCCTCCTCTTTTTCGAAATCTAAAAGATCCTTTGATAAATCACTTGCTTTTTTATAATATAAGTAAGCACTATGAAAGTCTTCATTCCTTAAAGAGTTTCTGGCTTCTTGTATAAATTTGTCTCTTTTTTTTAATAGATCGGGAATTTTTTTAGAAATTTGAGCTTTTTCAATTAGAGATTTTGCTAAATCTTCTTCCATTAGGTCTTTAGCAATTTCAGCAGATTTTTCGTATAATTTTGTAGCTTTATCAAAATCCTTTTGTTTTAGGGATTTTTCAGCAGCGTTATAGAATTCAATTATCTTCTCATGAACACCATCTTCAATTTTCTCAAGAAGATTCTGTGCCTTCGACCGTTCTTTTTTCCCTCCACTCAACATAGATTTTGTAGTGTTAATAATTCTTTCTTTTAATAATCCAGGTTGCATGATATCAACAATCGGTTCAAGGTCCTCTTGATAAATCTTCTTTAGCTTAGCTTCAAAATCACTCTGAGTGATTATTAACAAGTCTAAATTTTCTAATTCCAAAGCAGCTTCTTTTAATGAAGATCTAAATTTTTCTGGTTTATCTTCTTCATTTAAAAGCAAACCTAGGATCATTCCCGAAGCTTTTCTTTTTAATTTCCCGCTTAATGGATGGTAATATGTAAATGTGGTAAAATCTTTCAATTTTAACAAATTGTACTCGTTTTTTGAATGATCCAAATTTAGTCTCAGAAATAAATCACTAGTTATTTTAAAATCCTCTCTATCCTCTTTAAAATAATAACCTAGAACCTTATAATCCGAATCTAGGGGTATTAAGATAGTAAAACATCCGTTTGGCAATTTTATCAGCTAGATTTAATTTTTATTAGAAATTTATGATAATAGTACTAAACCTACAAGTGTACTATGAATTATAAGGATTTACGATTTATATAATAATTTAAAAAAAATAAATACGACTAACTTTTCCGAGCGATCCCGCCAACAATACGATTCGTTTCCTCACGAATGCTCTGAATAATATTTAACAACTGAGCGTAATATAAATTATTTGAAACTGCCTGTTCAGTTTTTTTTATAGCCTCAATAGCCTTCATCTCTTCTTCCAAAATGCTTTCAATCGCTTTTTTTTTGTACATTTCCTTAATCCTGTCGTTGAATTCGTTCGAAAGCTCTTGAATACTTTTACTCGATTGAACTCGAAATTGTTTTATCACCTCTACGATTAATCGGATATTCTCAGTCAGTGATATAGTTTCTTCACTGAACTTTTGAGACATTTTAGCGATTGCCCCACTCATTTGATTAATTTGAGCAATAGTACCATCGAGCGATGCAGTAATCTGATTAATTTTATTAATCATTTCATTTATTAGTTCTTCTGCCATGAGTTTCCCTCTTTCTATTATTCGATATTATAAAACTATTCCTCCTGAGCTGAGGCTGGTTGTTCTTTTAATAATTTTACTGATTCGATTGCTTCTGAGAGTAATAAATTCACTGTATCTTGGTTTAATACCTCTGATGCTAAATTTGAGAATTTTTCCAGATTATTGATAAGATCATTAATCGCCTTAATGCCTAAACCCTCTTCTAATTTCTTTAATTCGGTTGTTACCCCTGATCCAATCTCTAAGAGTGTTCCAATGTGTTTTGTTTGAGTAACTTCAATTTCCTTTGAAAATTCTGACATTTTTCCCGTTAGATTAGTGATTTTTTGCTCGATGTTATTATTTAAATCGTCTAAAGATTGTTTTAGATCTTGAATGGATTTTCCTAATTGAGCGATTCTATTGTAGATGTTTTGTAGTAAGTCAGTTAACATTTCTGCCATATATTTGCGACACCTATTAGGTAGCTTTTTTTAAGGATTTAATTCTCATTTGAGAAATATTATACTTAATATAAAACCATAACCTTATATTTATTTGTTTAATATTTTGAGATTTTAAAGAAATTAATTATCTTAGAAACATAAAATTTTTTTTAATAATTCAAATTATATTGATAAGATGTTTTTGCATTACTTCAGATAACATCTTTATATGAATTATTCCTAAGAGTCCATTAAATCCTCGAAGTGAAAAGGTATTTTAATATGAAGAAATATTAGATAAAATTATTTCTGCATAATAAGTAATAATAATTATCAAAAAAGAGGAGATAAAATGTCTAAAAAAATTTCGAATGATTACGATGTCATAATCATAGGATGTGGCATAGCCGGATCAGTTGTTGGTGCAATTTTATCAAATATGGAACGCAAGAAGGTTCTCATCCTTGAGGGATCATCCCAGATAGGAGGACGTGCTACATCATTCCGAGGGGAAAGTATTAAGGATGCAGATAAGTTTCGTAAAACCTTAATGCAATCCGCCCACTCTTGGGTTGTCGATAGGATAGAACCTAATCTCCACACACTCATAAAGAACAAGATGCTTAATGGTTATGTGCTTGAATCGGGGGGTAGGGGTGCTTGGTATACCAACCGAGGACGGGTCAGCCACGCCTTAGCCCTATTTAACAAAGCTTCGATTTTCTATCCTAATGTAGGCTTCGTATGGTATGATCATGATTGGAAACCTCATGTAATAGATAGAAGATCTAAGTATGGTTGGATGAGTGATGAAGATTACGCTCAGATGGTGAAAGTCCACAAAAGAAAGCTCCAAATTAACACGATAGCTGAAGCTGAAAAATTAGACCATGTAACATTGAAGGATTGGATAAAAAGTATAACCAAAAGTGAGCTTGCAGAAGAATTCCATTATGCCATGGGGACCTTCCAGACGATCATTAACGACCCAGCTCTGAACATCGCTGGAGAAAATTTAAAGGTATTTTTACAAGTTCAAAAAATGGGAGTACATATAACTAATGGTTCTTGGGCGTTTGCGGGGGCACCAGGGCATCGTTTTATTGTTGAGGGTTTTGCAAGTGTCGTCAAAGATGCTCAAGGTAATATTGTTACTAATGCTCAAGTCAATGAAATTATCATCCAAAATGGAAGAGCTATTGGTGTTATAGCTAAGATTGATGGTAAAATAGTAGAAATAAAGGCTCCGTTGATAGTTTGTACTACTCCACCACGAGTATTGCTAAAGCTGTTACATGAGGATTTATTACCTATAGATTTTGTGAAATTAACTAAAAAAGTGATTCATACCGCCATGGTTGCTGCGCAAATAGGTTTAACCAAACCATTGAATACTTTTTGTGAACTCAAGGTTGACCCTAGGACTTTTTACCATACTTCCATGTTGATCCCCGAGAAGGAAGGATTGTTCAGAGGTAATGTTCCACTTGATATAGTAAGTATATCTAATATTGCGCCTACAACCGCTCCTGAAGGGAAGTATCTGGCGGGTATGGCTAGCAGCATTTTGGATAATGAAGCACATGATAAGAAAAAGGTGAATATCGTAATAGACAGGATGTTGAAGTTTTTGGATACTGCATTCCCTGGTTGGAGAGATTCTCTGGAATTTATCTTATTCACCATTGGAGATACATGTATACTGTGGAGGCACCCAGAGGACGAGTGGGTGGATGTAAAATGTCCAACTATCGAGGGACTATATTTTGCTGGAGATACATATGGAAAGCGCATTAATGAAGGAGGAATTGAAGCTGCTACCCATTCTGGGTTTATTTGTGCCAATGCAATAATGGGTAAAGACTATCTACAGCTCTTGCCACCGATCTTCCGCTAATCATAAAAATTATTTATTTTTTTCTAAAATTCAAATGTGATTTCTCTATCTACTTTCATTTGAAAAAATTATAAAAGGATCTTCTAAAAATGTATAGAAATTACAATTCTTATACAATCTATTCAAAACTTTTTTTCTAAATTCATATCATCTTTAATTTTCTCATATAATTCAAGATCACTAATGACTCTTCCTAATGGATTCTTGAGTCTAATAATAAATTTTCTCTTTAAGAAATATCTAAAGAAGTAAATAACCAAGAAAACTAATAAACAGACTAAATTAAATATGATAGTGATAATTAGATCAATTTTGAATAGAGTAGAAAAATTCTATCACTGTATTATTCAACAATTACAAATTTTAAAAATAATCTTTAAATTATAAGATTGAAAGATAATAATTCTTGAATTAATCATAAAATATGCCCCCCAACTAAAAAAGAAGCTACATATTGCAATTTCCTGAGATTACGAGAACATTAGAGTGATTGCAGAAGGAATTAAGACCCCCATAGCAGATGCCATAATATCGTACTCTAATTCTTTAGGTCATCCATTTATTAAACCTGTTTACGGAAACTGGGTGACAGCAAATCAGAAGATAATCCAAGCTCTCTATAGTCTGGGATTTGACCCTATTCAGGTATCCATGGGAAAAACAAATAGCGTTGATGTGAAAATAGCTGTAGATTGCTTAGATGCGGCAATTGTTTATCAAAATTTAAAAATTTTTATTATTATTACTGGTGATAAAGACTTTATACCATAGTAAATTGGTTAAAAGCTCACGAAAAAAAGGTTATTATCAGTTCGAAACCTGAAACTGTGAGCGAACATTTACTAAAGAGTGCTGATGATTTCCTCTCGTTAAAGGGATTATCGGAGAAATATAATCAACTATATGACCAAACTAAAGAAATTTCCGAAAAATTAGAAGTAGAATTTGAACAGTATACATCTTTTGATGATGCCCTTCAATCTCTTATTCAAACTATACAAAAAATAAGAGACGAAAGCAAATCGACAAGATTAGCAGTTGTTGATAACTATTTAAGAAGCTCACAAGATTTTGAATATAATGGTGCTGGAACCGTTCAAGTACCTTGTAAATCCGGGACATTTAAATCGTTTTCCAATTTTATCGAGGAAGTCGAAAAACTTGGCAAAATTAAAACAGAAACGATTGAAGGATTCAAAGAAATTTTTTTAATTCTTATGTAGCTGGCTTAAAAAGAGGGATTGATTATTAATTTTTATTTTATTTCTATTTTTTACGACATTTGAGAAATGTTATACTTAATATAAAACCATAACCTCATATTTTTTTGTTATCTAATTTTGAGATTTTGGACCTCTATGGATGCTAAAAAGAAAATGAATTGTCCCAGAATCATAAAATTTTTTTTAATACTTCAATTTATATTTATAAGAAACACTAAAAAAGAAGTAAACACTAAAAAAAAGTAGAAAGTGAGACTCGATTAGGATTTTCGAAAAGTGATGAATATTTTTTTAATCGTAGGAGCAATTTCTACCATCTTCAGGGCCATTTGCTTAGCCTGGTCAACAAAGTATAGGTTTTCATGCTTGGTCAACAAGCGCAGGTCTTATAAGTGACCGACGGACATACAATAGATAATCCAATTGTCCGTGTAAGTAAAAACCTGAGATCCGGGGTTCAAATAGCTCGATTGATTAAATTGAGCAGGAAAATCCCCGATGGCCCATATTTTCTAAGTATTAAGGATCTAATATTTAAGTAATTCGAGAAAATCTATTTTTAAAACTGAATAACCAATTTTTTTAACGAGTAAATTTTTTATGGCGAAAAAATTATATTACATACGACTTGAAATTAAACAAAAAAATCTTTTGGTGATCTATTGTCTGAAATAGACGAAGAGAAAATTAGAAAAGAAGACATCGAATTTATTATTTTATTTGCTATGATTATCGGAGGGATAATTGGGATGTTCTTTATTTTTCCAATAATTATTGGTTTTGTTGCTTTCTTAGCATTTTTTTGGTATATAACAGTACCAGTAATAGCAGTATTAGTATTTGGATATTATTACTACGAACATAAAAAGGGAAGACAGTTTAATTATCATTTCCATTTCAATAGGGATTCATTGAAGTACATTTTATTCATAGTTGCATTGTTTATCGTAGTCCCCATTTTGTTTTATTATTTAGGAATCGCTATTGATATTTGGTTTGACTATACTCCTGCCTGGATTAGGTTTGGGGGAGGTTAGGGAGATACCAAATATTCCCTAAACTTTTTTGCTTATTCGTCTAAGCGATTGCTAATAAGATTTAATAGCCACTTTTTAATTTGCATTAAATTTTTCAAAAGACCTGGAACTTGAACTTCAGGAAAAGTTTCCTCCATTGCTTGTCTCTGAGCTGCAGACATCCATTTATTAAGCGCAAGTTGGACTAAGCTAGCACCCTCTGCTTCCATAAAGAGGGGTATTACAGCCGCACTTTCTCTCGCGTCCCCGATAGCAAAATAGATTTTGCGGTTTATTTCTTTAAGCATCACAAGATTAGCACATTCGTCAAGCTTTCTTTCGACGAGGATCGATTTTAGCAAATGTCCTTTAATAGTCTTTTCTTTCTCGAAGTACTTGGATTTACGAGATTGAAGAAGTGGTAGAATTGATTTTGATAATTTCTCTCTCGCTTCATCGTCGTCTGCATACAGCCGTATTTGCAATACATCGTCTAAACCTTCGATAGAAGTGAAAGATTTGTTGGTGTTATAAAAAATTGCCTTATTTCCCCCTGCATTTTCATCTTGTGACAATTGAATGAATATCGTCCTTGCTCCAACTGAGTTGCAGGTATGATATGCTAACTCAAATAGCGCTTTGTGATTTAAGGGCTCATAAATCTCTTTTATTTCTTGAGACATCCATTGAGAGACAATCACATTGTTAAACTGATCTAAAAGGCGATTTTCCATGACTTACTCATCTTTTATGGGTAAACTGGTAAGAAAAAATACTTTAACAATAAAATATTTTTTATGAATTTAAAATTATTGTATTGAGCTAGAACGATACGGAATTTTTAGCATCATTTTAAAAATTGGGTGTAAGCTTTTTTGAGTCTGCTAACTGCGTTATAAATATCTTCCGAGGTGACTCCGATAGCGGAGTTCATAGTAATGTAGGGAGAATGGTAATTAATACAGCATGTTCCAAATGAACTTTCTTTAGGATTAAATACTCTTGGTCCAGTTACTCTTAAATTATAAAGTGCCCCTCCTAAAGAAAACAGATTTTTATTTTCAATATGATTAAGTGTCATTGCCTTGGCAACTGGGTTAAATACATCCAAAGTGCGCTCTCCAATGTCAGTGGCCAGTTCGATTAGTAATTTTTCAAGCAAAGCTCTACTTTCTCGTTGCCTTTGAATTAATCTTTGGTACCCAACTGCTCCTAGACTTAACATAGATATTAAAAAATTTACTACTGGAGCGGCAGATGCCCTACCAGGGTATGTCTTACTAATTTTGTCGATTTGATTTTCGCTAGGAGACGCAATAACAGAACCTCCAACTGGAGTTAAAAAGTTTTTATCAGTCGACTGGATAATTGCGTCTACTCTTCCCGCATCTATTGAGGAGCGAATAAGTTTCATCCATTCTGGAGATTGGACTCCATATGCGTTCAGTATAATGTGTACAAGATTATTCTCTTCAGCGAACTTACTAATAGATTTTAAATCATCGTGTTCTCGAGGAGGAAAAAAGCTTGTGGTTGAAATAATCCCAAAGCAATCTTTTTCGTAAGCACTTTCAATATCTTCAAACGGAATCCTTACTGCATCCCCAAAAATCCTTCCTTCAATTACCTTCGCTTCAATACTAAGGAACTCAATAGATTTTAAGATTGAATTGTGATCTATTCGAGGTAGTAAAATTTTTCCGTTTGCAGATTTATTCCCCTTCCAATCAGGTTTCAGAGCGGCTATACATAAAGCTAGAGCCATTCCAGTGCTAACAGGAGCAACTATCGCCTTTTTAATGTTAGTTAACTCGCTTTTCTTCAGTATGCTAGTAGCTAAATAGTTAGAAAGATCGTACATAATTGATCCTCCAGGCGCTTTTGGCTGGGGGGCAGTGAGGAATCCGCTACGCCCTATACCGTGGCAAAACCCTCCAGAGATCTTTAATTGAATGGACGATGCTATCCTTGCTTCTCTTTCTCCTACTCTTGCTGCTTTTTGGTCCTTATCCGTGTCCATATTGGAAAGAGTTTCAAGTAAAAACTCGATTTGTTGGCTATTCCAAGGTTTTTGAGGGATGTTGCGTTGTTCAAAGAGAACTTTCATTGGTTTTAGAAAATTGTTTAATACTAATTGCCCTCGTTCTAACATATTTAGAGGGATTTTAGAATTTTGAAAGTACTCAATTATTTTGTTATAATTAACCATAATTAATCAGTATCCATTCATACAATGTAAATAAAGCATTTTGTCAAATAATTCCTTTGTTAATTTTTAAGAATATCTACGTATTTACATCTAGGTAAAATAAGAAAGAGAGAAAAAAATAGATTAGGTTGTTAGGGAATAATTGGCGGCCCTTGAGGAGATTTCCGAAGATTAGTTAATTCCCAACCATTATCGAACTCCTATCCCTCCGCAGGATAACTAGGTTTGAAGCCTAGCGTCAGAGACCACTTATCGTTGGAGATCGATATGATCCCAAAACAATTCCGACCGCCAAGGGCCATTTTAAATAAATAAATATATGGCTTTAAAAGAAATTTACGGTTAAATCTTTGAATTTTTTAATTAATGGGATAGTTTGATAAACTCCCGATTAATGTCATTTTATTCTTAGTATCTAAATAATGTATGAATTTCTTTAAGGATTTAGCAAAAATAAATCTTTAAAGTAAATAGTATCTTAATCTTAAATTTCTTACCTATATTGCCCTATCTTTAAAATTTATAAAAGTAGTTTTCTTTTTAAATATTCTGGGAATAAGTTTATCGTTTCTGCATGATGTGAGTTTCTTTTTATCACTTTTATGATTGCAGACTCAAGGCTTCCCACTGGAACATCTTTATAAAACCTATTCACCACATTTGGATATATTTCTCTAAAAAAACTCTCAATACCCTTTTTTTTTATGATATCTCTCCTTCTTTTGAATTCTAACCAATTTTGATCGGAATCTACAAGTTGATTCATGTAATAGTTAGGGCATGTATCATTCCATTTTATTCTTTCTTCAATTAGACGTATTATTAAGTTTGTAAATCCTTCAAGGCGAGTATGCGTTTCGATTTGAGCAAGGACTAATCGGTCAGGATTGATTGAAGCTTTATCGTTAGGGAATATGTGATGTCGTTGGAATTTTTCTGGTGAATGAATATCTATGTCAAGACTAAAACTATATGAGGGAATATTTTCTAAGGTTAAGAGGTCTAAACCTAAATCACGTAGAAGTAATATTGTAATATGAAATTTCTTTGTTAATTCGTCATCCCAAAAAATGGAATATTCATGATGAGTTCCTTTTAAACCTCTAACTTTTATATATTTTCTAAAACTCAAACTCAATTTATCAAATTCTTCAGACGATAAGTTCGGTAATAAGCGTTTTAATCGTTTAAATAAGTTATAAAAATACTTTGGGTTTGTCTTTCCAATTTTAGTAGGAGTTGAAAAAGCGGGAGTTCCAATATCAGATTGAAATTTTTTTATTGTAATTGGATTGTTATTGTTTAAAGATACAGCATACCAGAAATCAACAAACTGATTAAATTCTGGACGCTAAAAGTTAACAAGTTTTAAAAATTTTGCTCGCTTATCCGGTTTTATATATTTTGTACGATATGGATTAGAGAAAATGAAATCAATTACGATCTTTGTGATTTTCTTCTTCAAGTTAATTAATTCACGTTGATTCAATCCGAATTTATTTATAAAACTGTCTGTTGTGTTCTTAATTCTTACAAAATATATTATCTTCAATAGGACAAGTAAGTCAGGTCGAGACTTAGTCTTAATTTTCCGATTATGAAGAAAATTATCTTTAATGAATTTTGGATCTTCGTATATGATTCTGGATAAATCATAATCACTAATTTTACTAAAAATCACTGACCTAAATGTGTTTCTTAACTCATCTATTAATGATATGCGTGGATCTTCATCATTAAGGATCTTCACCATTGAGGATGTTTGAAATGTTTTTCTCTGAGTACGAAGCATAGGCTTTTTGATTTTATTATATTCTCCGCATTTGTTGCATAATAGATAAAAAGGTTTTGGAGGTACGTCTGATACAAAATGATACTCTACTTGTCC
>JAHPYY010000015.1 GCA_019058515.1 Promethearchaeota archaeon | reverse complement strand
GTCCTAAACCGAAAGCTACGCCAACTTACCCCGAAGTTTGCTGTCATAGCCTAAAAGATCTCGATATTTTAGATTCGAGAAAAAAAATTTCGTTTAAAGTCTCTAAAGAAGTTAGAAAATATTCAGAAGAAGTCATAATTCCATTTTGGAAAGGGAAAACTATTCGAGAGAAGATCTTTGACCAAGTAGATCCGGAGTGGATTGATTCTTATGAAGCGGGAATTTTTACTGAATTCATGGAACAGAGAGCACCAGGTCATACCGCTGGTGGAAAAAATATTTGGTCTAAAGGTTTTTTACAATTTAAAGAAGAAATCGCAGAAGCAATATCGAAACTAGATTTTTACAGCGATCCAGAGGCATATAACAAGCGAGAACAATTAAAAGCTATGGATATTGCCGCAGACGCAATTATTATGTATGCAAATCGACACGCTAAAGAGGTTTCAAAGTTAGCAGAGTCTGAAAGTAATCCCGAAAGAAAAGGTGAATTATTGACCATTGGAGATATTTGTTCCCGGGTACCTGCACATCCTCCTCGCACATTTCACGAAGCTTTACAACATTATTGGTTTATCCATTTAGGAGTCATTATTGAATATAACACTTGGGATTCATTTAATCCAGGAAGATTAGATCAGCACCTATATCCTTATTATATTCGAGGAATTCAAAACGGAACTCTAACCCGCGAAAAAGCTAAAGAGCTCCTCCAAGCATTTTGGATTAAGTTTAATAACCAACTCGCTCCACCTAAGGTCGGAGTGACCGCAGAGGAGAGTAACACTTACACAGATTTTTGCAACATAAATATAGGTGGTCTTAAAGAGGATGGTTCAGATGGCATCAATGAGCTTTCCTTTTTGCTCTTAGAAGTTATTGAGGAAATGAGAATACTGCAGCCAAGTAGCAACATTCAAATTAGTAAGAAGAGTCCAGATAAGTTCTTAAAACGAGCGTTGGAAATTGTAAGGACAGGATTTGGTCAACCTTCGGTTTTTAACACCGATGCTATCATACAAGAGCTGACGAGACAGGGAAAAGATATTATTGACGCAAGAAATGGAGGAGCAAGTGGTTGCGTGGAATCAGGAGCGTTTGGAGCGGAAGCTTACATTCTTACTGGTTATTTTAATTTAGTTAAAATATTAGAAATAACACTTAACAATGGCGTTGATCCCATGACTGGAAAGCGAATTGGATTGCTTACAGGAAATTATCCAAAGTTTGCCTCGTTTACGGATCTATTGAATGCCTTCAACGCCCAACTTCGTTATTTTATTGATGTTAAAATCAAGGGTAACCTTATTATTGAAAGGATATGGGCAGAAAACCCTGCGCCTTTTTTATCAATAATCATTGAAGATTGCATTATCAATGGTAAGGATTACAATAATGGAGGACCAAGGTATAATACATCCTATATTCAAATAGTTGGAATTGGTAGTATAACAGATTGTTTAGCTTCACTAAAGTACAATGTGTTCGACAAAAAACGCATTAAATTGAATACTTTATTGAATGCTTTGTCTAATAATTTTGAATCTTATGACGAGATCCGCAGGTGGTTAGTATACGAAACTCCAAAATATGGAAACGACGACTATTATGCCGATGAATTAACAAAAGAAGTAGTAGTGACGGTTTATCGATATATAAATGGCCGTCCAAATACTCGGGGTGGCGTTCATCATATTAACTTGCTTCCAACGACTGTACATGTTTATTTTGGAAGCATGGTTGGAGCGACTCCCGACGGTAGAAAGGCGTTTACACCTTTATCTGAAGGGATATCTCCCGTTCAAGGGATGGATGTGAATGGCCCCACTGCTGTAATCAATTCAGCAGCAAAAATAGACCACTTAATCACTGGGGGAACCCTACTCAATCAAAAATTTTCGCCTCAAATACTTTCAGACGATGTGGGAATATCTAAACTTGCCCATCTAATAAGGACATATTTTAGACTGGATGGTCATCACATACAATTTAATGTAGTTTCTGTTGAAACATTACATGCAGCTCAAATCAATCCCGAGCTTTATCGTGACCTTATCGTAAGAGTTGCAGGATATAGTGATTATTTTATTAATTTAGGAAAGGATCTCCAAGAAGAGATAATCAAACGCACTGAACATTGTAATTTTTAATTCACTTTAATAATTCATCCACGCAGCATTTTAACTTGTAATATATTGCCTTTAAATAATTCAATTATCTACGTTAGGAATCACAATATTAATAAAATGCTTACAAAATATTTTACACCCTTCTTTTGACCATAACTCGTAGTAAGCTTTTTGTCCATTAGCCGCAATTGATTTAAGTAGGGATTTATCGTTCAAAATGTTGGAGATTTCTTTTTCCCATTTTTCTTGTTCCCAAGATAATGGAAAATAAGTTTTATACTTGGCGTATAAATCTGGCCATGTTTCGATTGGATCCATATTAGGTTTTATTAAAGCTGCCCTGAATAAAAATGCCTCAAAATCACGATGACATATTTCTCCCATTCCAAATGGACTAAAAACTGCCTTTGTTGATTGAAGTGTTTTTAGATACCTCTTTTTAGGAAGAAGACCAATAACCGCATTTGGATTGGGACCATAAGTTTTTTCGAGAAAATTATACATTTCTATCCTTTGATAAGAAACGGTTTTTGACTCTGTTAATCGAAAATTGGCGGAGAAAATCTTTTTCCTGTCACTAAAAGAGAGATTTGAGTTCATCCACAATTTTAATTTCCTGGAAAAAAGAATTGAATTAAGTCTTTTAGAGAAAATATACAGAAGGTTGAGCAAAGTGTTAAATAGTCTATAATCCGTATATGCGATGTTCCAAGATAAGTCTATTTTATTCTTATATTTCTCAAAAAGATTGTTTAACGCAGGATCGTTTGAGGTTGTCTTTTTTTTTTGATACCTATTTTGGTAATAGTCGACATAAATTCTATTATGCGCCAACTTTTTGGCATATAGCTCACGCTCTTTTAATAACTGCTTTTTAAGGTACTTTTCTACATAAGGCATGAATTCAAATCTAATGTGTGTGTCATCTTTATTATCGAAAAGCACTAAATAATTAGAATGTTTTTTTATTCTCTCTAGGAATTTAATTAATAAATCGTGACCTGAATAATTATTTTTATCGTAAATATAGCGTAAATTACGAATTATTTTGTAATCTACTCCAACCATCTTCGATAAACGCTCTAGGTTTAAATTTAAGCAGTTAAGGAAGCGAATTTTTACTCCTTGTTTTTTTAACAAATTTAAATTATAATAAACAGGATACCAATCGGGATTGTATTTATAAAGTTTTGTTGGAAAATACTCGTGTATTGGAGATTTGAGATATATTGGTATAATTAAGTCGATCTCATGCATTTTTTCTTTACTCTAAAATATCATTTCTTCCTATTAATTGAACAAATAATTATTAATTTTATTTTATTTGGATCAAGAATTATCAAATTAGATGATTTTTTGATGGAGAAATTACTTAAATTATTTATTCTTCACAGGATTTTGTATGGAACATGGAACTAGCGATACACATTTACCACATACATCTGCAACACCCAATTCTTTGTATTTATCTTTATTTTTCAAACATATATCGTAATAGGCTTTTCTATCGAACGAATCCATTTTCAAAACGTCAAACATGCAATTTTGAATACACTTAGTACAGGTTTTATCATAGAAATAAAGACAGTAGGGTGTATCTTTCCGTTGGGTAGGCTTGAATTTTATACTAGTCACTAACGAGCCAAACCTTCCACAACAACCTTTATCCGTAATTAGCATTTTGTGAAGTCCAAAATTCCCTAATCCCGCAATGAACGCCACATGTTTATGAGACCAATCGCTTATGAGCAATATTTCGTCAAAATTGTGAGTAGCGGGAATAAGAGCCTTCTCGGACATGGAATCTTCTAATTTTAGATGTAAATATTGGTTAATGGTTTTTATTAGCTTATTCGTTTCGATGTAGGCTAACGCCCAATCTCTGGAACTGAATTTTCCTAAAACATTGCTTTGAATTGTTTCTTTCTTAAATGGAATAAAGTAAGATATTACGGAATTTGCTTTTTTCAAAATGTCTTGAGGTAGACGGTGGGAAGCATCAACTACTTTTTTAAGTTCTAAAAATAGTGGATCGTTAGCGTTAGCGAATCCCATTAAAGGTTCCTCCCATGTAGTATGAGTCTTTTGCTTTCTAGTATATTGTACTACAAAGTCCCTGATTAATTTAATTACGACCTCGTTTTTCATAATACAATTATAGTAAATCAATTAATTCTATTATATCATTGTGAATGTATTTTAAAACAAATAAGTTCTAAAACTAGAGATGATTTGTATTAAAATGATAGAGTGAGGTTCTATCTAAAAATGGATTAATAAGTACAAAGGGATATTCATTAGGAAGAAGAGATGAATACAACTGAAGAGAAAACACCATTGGTTGCAAAATTAGGCCCTTCAGTGGGTAGTTCTTTAAGAAACTGGTTTAAAGTGATCTTTTATAATGGAGTTTTCTTGAAACTAAAGTATTATCCTCGATTTTATCTGACTTTGCTAATAAGTATCTTGGGTATTCCCTTTAGGACATTTGAACACTGGAGATTTAATAGTAAAATATATAGCACTAAAATTAAGAAAGATCCAATTTTCATTATCGGCCATTGGAGATCAGGGACCACATTACTCCATAACATTTTGACCCAGGATCCTCAATTCGGATACATTACAATGTTAGAAGCTTCTTTTCCACAATCGTTCCTCATAACAAACTTTTTTAAGGGATTTATGAACCTTCTTCTTCCAAAAAAAAGACCTATGGATAATATGGAATTAGGGATAAATCTACCTCAAGAAGAGGAGATGGCATTGAGCAATCTCATTCCTTTTTCTTTTTACAACGCATTGTATTTCCCAGAAACGATGATGGAAAATTTCTATCGTTATGTGTGTTTTGATACCATCTCTAGAAGGATTTTAGATAAGTGGCAGAGAGCTTACTTGTATCTAATAAAAAAAACCACATTTTTTATGAAAGGAAAGCAACTGGTTTTAAAAAATCCCGCCAATACTGCACGAATAAAGGTACTTATCAAAATGTTTCCAAATGCAAAATTTATTCACATATATAGGAATCCATACGTGGTTTTTCAGTCTACTCGAAACCTTTATAAAAATATGTTACAAGAATTTATGTTTCAGGATGTGTCCGAAAGAGTTATTCAAAGAAATATACTCGCGATTTACAAAAACTTGCTTACGAGGTATTTTTCAGAAATGAAATTGATCCCTAAGAATAATTTATACGAAATTAAGTTTGAGGATTTTGAATTAAATCCGTTTGCAGAAATCGAAAAGGTGTATAAGGGATTAAAGCTTACTGGATTCGATAAGGCTAAGATTAAGCTTAAAGATTATATTAGTTCTTTGGATAATTACAAGAAAAACATTTACGAGTTCTCAAAAAATACCATCGAAAAGGTAACTAAGCACTGGAAGTTTGCTATTGACAAATGGAATTATAAAATTCCTAGCATTAAGAATTAAATGCGATGTTTATTAATTCTTAACCTTATCTAAAAGCACTAAGTGAAATCTCCTCTCTACAAAAATCAATATATTAAAGCAATGTTTATGAAGTTGAAATTATAGTAATAACTTGAATAGGATATAAATATGGTACTAGAAAATTTAAAACCTAGCATTTTTTGGGACATATTTGAAAATATTCTCACCAAAACGCCGAGACCTTCCAAGCACGAAGAGAAAATTCGAGAAAAGATAAAGGATTGGGTTAACGAGCAGGTAAAAACCAAAGATTTGCGAATCCTTTTAAAAGAAGAAGAGGTGGGAAACATTCTCATTAAAAAACAACCAAGCCAAGGTTGCGAAGATTGGCCTTCAATATTGCTTCAAGCTCACTTAGACATGGTGTGCGAAACCGATAGAAAAGAGAGATTCGACTTTTTTACACAACCCATTCCTGTTAGAATTCAAGACAACAGAGAGTGGGTTGACGCAGACGGTACCACATTAGGAGCTGACAACGGAGTAGGAGTAGCTTTGGCGCTATCTATGTTAATTGACGAGGAATCATTGACCACACATGGTCCTATAGAGGTATTGCTAACCGTAAACGAAGAAGACGGATTTGATGGGGCTAATTATCTCGATCCCCAGAACCTCGGTATAGAAAGTAAATTAATGATTAATTTGGATAGTGGTCCCTTAGGTATTTTAACAATTGGTTCGGTCTGCGGCGGTCGAGTCAATTTTTCTCAAGAATTTGCTTGGAAAGATATCAACAACACAGATCTATCGTTCTTCGAACTTAAAGTGAGTGGTCTTTTAGGCGGGCATTCGGGAGGGGACATACATCTTACGAGAGGAAACGCGAATAAGTTTATAACTAGAATTTTATTAAGAGTTCGAGAAGAATTAAGCATATTTATTGGCAACTGGGCAGGCGGGACTAAAGCAAATGTGATCCCTAAAAAATCGGTGATTGTATTTGGTATTAGTAGTTCTCAAGAGGATAAGTGCAGTGAATTGGTTAGGGAAACAACTCAAGAAATTTATAATTATTATAAAAATCCCCAATTGGCTAAAACTCTAGAACCTAATTTGGATATCGCTTTCAGCAAAGTAGATCCCGAGCCATTTTTATCAGTTAGCGATTCTGATAAAGTTATTGCGCTCATGAGTCTTATACCTAACGAAGTATTAAGGTTCTCACCGTTTTACGAGGACACCGTAGAAACTTCAAATAATCTTGCGATTATTAATAGAGAAGCTAATAAATTTAATGTATGGTTGTACCCTAGGAGTATAATTCGTTCGGAAATGAAAAATTTTAGAAGAGCAATGGTACAACTAGGTAAACTTGGAAACTGGGAAATAAACCTATTAGGAATACTCCCAGAATGGAATCCTAAACCAGGATCCCCATTTTTAAGATTCGTAAAGGAATACTACGAAAAGATAATTAAAAACCAAGTCGAGACTAAAATTATACACGGAGGGTTAGAAACGGGAGCAATAAGCGAAAAAATTCCTGAAATAGATATCGTTTCGCTCAGTCCAACTATCGAAGATGTACATAGTACTCGGGAACGAGTCAAAATCAGCGATGTGAAATTGGTCTATAAGGTACTTGTTGAAATCATTAAAAACCTTGATCAATTGAGATAGTTAAGCAAAGTATTTTGCCATCTTAGCTATTATCTCGTTGTAAAATTAGTAAGAATTTGAACAATCTATAAGTTTTTCTAAATTTAACACTAAGTCGGTAGTATTTTGATAAAAATCAGATAATCTATGATCTTAAGTAAGTATTTATATAAAATCTCTACAAAATATTGATTAATCTAAATCTTAGTATTTAGTTTTAAAAAATCGTTAATTGAAGTGAAAATTATGGCTGAAGAAAAAAAACTCAAACGCGGATTGAGTCTTCCAATGGCAGTGTTTATTATAATAGGCATGGTTATAGGATCGTCGATATGGGTTTCCCCCGCAGCGTATCTTTCGAGGACGGGGCCTTCAATCTTCATAGCATATATCATAGCAGCGATACCAGGAATCTTTCTGGCTTACATTATAGCATATTTGGGTTCTGCTTTTCCTGTAGCTGGAGGAACTTACATCATCAATAGTAGATTGACTGGAGGATTTGGGGGATTTATGACTGTTTGGATGATAATTTTGGGGGTAGCCGCGTCTTTAGCGTTTTTAGCTGCAACATTTGCTGTATTTGTGGGGCAAATTTTTAATGTTCCACACGATATGGAAATTATATTTACATTAATAGTAGGAATCGTGGTATTACTCGCGTTTTACTTCTTAAATTGGATAAAAATTCAGATTTCTGGTCTAGTTGAGTTAATCATAACTATCTTTGGTGACATTCTTGTCATGTTGATTTTTATATTTGCAGCGATACCTCATTTTGATCCAACTAACTTTGATCCACTTTTCCCACTTGGCATCGAACCGTTGTTTTTTGCGTCGTTAACGTTTTTCTTTTCCTACACAGGATTCAACTTAATATTAGACATCGCAGGCGAGGTAAAAAAGCCACAAAAGAACATTCCAAGATCATTATTGATAAGCATTCCAATCCTTACGATATTGTACACCCTTCAGGCATTTATGGTTGCGGGCGTTCAAGATTACTCTGGAGCGCCTGGTACAGTCACGGAAATCATTTTAAGTGGAGGAATTCTCCCAGAATTTGCGGTTATAATCGTAACAGTCCTCATTGCGATTGCGATTGCTTCTACGCTCCATCCTCTATACATGGCGTTTTCGAGAGACATCATGATGGCGGCGAGAGAGCAACTATTACCAAAAAAGCTCTCCAAACTTCACGAGAAGCAGCACACTCCGGTCCCCGCTCTAACTATACTCTTGATTGCGGGTATTATCCTTTTAGTGATTTTCATTCCGCTATTAGGCCCTTCATACGGAGTTGAAACGACGGCTGTTCTTTTAAGTGCTGTCACCGGAACTGTGGTTCTCTTGTTATCTATACCAGTGTGCATTTCCGCCATATTCTTACCAAAAAAGTACCCTGAATGGCACGAAAATTCTGGTTTTAAACCTTCGTTAAAGATGTTGAAAATTTTGGGCGGAATAGGGGCAATAGTCTCATTCATATTCGTAATGCTTCTTTTTACAGATCCTGACGCGGGTTTAATCATTGCGTTGATAGTTTTTCCATTCGCAGGAGTAGGAGCGATCATATATTTCGTAAGAAAATCAATGCTATCCAAGAAAGGAGTAGTTATAAAGGAGATTTTGAAAAAGATTCCTGAGATCGACATAGAAGAGGAAGGCAAACCAAGTAAAGTTGAAAAATTAGCAGATTCAAATGAAAAATCTTAACTAATTAATAATTCATTTTTTTATTTTCGTTCTCAAATTACACAAATTATTTTGCATTATACCATATTATAAATGTAATTCTTGTTTTTAGAATTAATCTTATGGAATAAAACATGAAAAAAATTCAAAATTCCGATACAGAAATAAGCTTAATAAACTTAAAGAAAGAGTTTAAAGAAATTGAATTTGAAATCCATAAAGCAATTAATCGAGTTTTAGAAAAACAGTGGTTTCTTTTAGGAGAAGAATTGCAAAACTTTCAAAAAGAATTTAGTAAATATCTTGGAGCAAAATATAGTATAGGCGTAAATTCAGGTTCCGATGCCTTGTATCTAGCTTTAAAATCCTTAAACTTTAAAGAGGGTGAAGAGGTTATCACTGTGTCTCATACTTTTATTTCAACGGTAGACGCCATAATGAGGAATAATTTAAAACCTGTGTTTGTTGATATTGAACCCGATACATGTAATGTCGATGTTTCAAAAATTGAAGAAGCTATAACCAATAAAACTCGAGTAATTATTCCAGTCCACCTTTATGGTCACCCGGTCGATCTTAATCACTTAGTCGAAATTAAAAATAAATATGATTTAATCCTTATCGAAGATGCTTGCCAAGCTCATGGAGCAGAGTACAATAAACGAAAAGTTGGAACATTTGGAGACATAGCTTGTTTTAGCTTTTATCCATCAAAAAATATGGGAGCTTATGGTGATGGGGGAATGATAGTAACGAACGATGAGGATTTAGCTAATAGGTTCTATTTATCGCGCAACTACGGCCAAAGCAAAAAGTATTATCACGATTTTATAGGAATTAACAGTCGCCTGAACGAGATTCAAGCTGCCGTTTTACGAGTAAAGTTGAAATACCTAGAACAGTGGAATGAGAAAAGAAGGCATATCGCTAAATTGTACAATACTTTATTGGACAAAAATAAAGTATTAATTCCAATAGAAAAAGATTACGTTAAACATGTGTATTATTTGTATGTGATTCGCACCAAATTTAGGGAGGAATTAAAGGAACACTTAGCAAGAAATAACATACAAACTTTAATTCACTATCCAATTCCAGTTCATTTACAATTGGCATATAAAAATCTCATCGAAACGCAAAGCTTACCCGTCACGGAGCAAGCTAGCAAAGAAGTTTTATCTATTCCTATGAATCCTTGGCTATCCGAAGGTGATCTCAGAATAGTTTCAGAAGTTATCAATAATTTTTCAATGTAGGGATTTTAACCCACTTTAGAATTCCTAAGTTAGAATGTATCCTCCCCGCTCTTTTATAATTAAGCCGTTATGTAAAAAGTAGTCAAAGTGTTTTTGAATCATTAATACTTCTGAAATAAGTTCAAATTCCTCAAACTCTGAGTATTTTTTGTAGATTAAGTTAAGCTTTTGTAAATCTTTAGGCAATATGGGTTTACTTTCTGGCATTTTCGATAAAATTCGTTCCGTCCGTTTGTCAATCGAAGATTTAAACCTATCCAGACGATCGTTTATTTCAGATTTTCCTTCAACAATGCCTTTATGACCAGACATAGCTACTTCAATATCTAAATTTATCACCTTTTCAATTGATTCGTAGAATTCCCTCAAATTTGCGTCAATATTACCATAATAAGGAAACCTTGTAAGGTCAATGTCTCCTAAGAACGCAATTTTAGTGTTTAATTCCTGGAATACACAATGTCCAGCAGTATGCCCTGGAGTGTGGATGACTTTTAGTTTATACTCATCGTTAATTTTAATAATTTCTCCATCTTGGATTGTTTCTTGTACATTTGTATCTTTTAATTTATAGCTATTCATTAAGTCCACGAAATCTTTACCAGTTTTTGTTCCCTCTATCCCATAATAATTCTCCATTAACCAAATATTTTCTATTAGATTTTTATCATTCTCGTGGCAAAGAAAACGCACATCGTCGAAAAGATAATTACCACTTATGTGATCCTCGTGCCAGTGGCTATTAATTACAGTTTGTATCGAAAATCGTTTTTTAAGATCCCGAATAATTCTTGGAGAGCTTCCTGTGTCAATTAAGTAGGTACCTATCAATAGAGAATTAGAAAATGGATAATAAGCGTTGTTTTTTCCTTGAACGAAATAGAAGGTGTTATTTGAGTCCCCTAAAGGAATTAAATATTCTTTCATGATACCTTAGTTTAGAAAAAAAAGAAGACACTTTCTTAAATGTTTGTTTCATTGCTAGGTTTTAAAGGTTTTAAAATTTCATTTATAGACATTTTTATTTCATGGCGTAAAAGCAGTGTTTTGGAGAGTAAATGTTATCTTCTTCCTTAAGGTCTTTAATATATTTTGATACTTCTTTCGACTCAATCCCTATTTGTTTAGCGATGTCTCCAAGTCTTAACGGCTTTTCTGAATTCTTAAAAGCTTCCAATACTTTATCCTTATCTGACATGGTATTCTATCTTGAATCTTACCATAAAAATCTAATTTTTACAATTTGTTATTCAGATTCAGAAGTTTGACAAAAAAATCTAGTTCTTTTTATGGTTTGATTAAAAATGAAGTGTTGATATTCAACAAAATCAACAATACTGAAAAGAGAAATGTTTTATTGCTGCCCAATTTGCACGAGTAAGAAAAAGCCCAAAATTTGTAGGTATTTTCCTCCACCTATTGTAAGATGCGTAGACTGTATGTACGAAGATTACGAAAACAAGTTTATTAAAGAAAAGAAGATCTGTGTGCCTCTCGTTTCGTGAATTTTTGGGTTTATAATTATATTTCTAATTTTTTCTCAATGTATATCGAATAGCACTTTCAAATATTTATCTAATTCAATTTAGATTCTTTTTTATATCTCCTATTCATAAATAATATTTAACAATCCGAAATCTTTTAGAACTTAACCAAATCTACTTAAAAAAGAGTGCAAATTCATGCCAAATGGATTTTTTGGAAAAATACTATGGGTAGATCTCGACGAAGAAACATTTAAGGAGGAGAATTTACCCGAAGAAGTATATAAACAATATTTAGGAGGATACGGATTAGCGGTAAAACTAATATACCAAAGCTTACCGAAAAACACCGATCCTTTAAGCCCTGAATCTGTGTTCGGATTCTTTCCAGGATTGCTTACTGGTACAATCGCTCCATTGACCGGAAGGTGGATGGTATGTGGGAAATCTCCCTTAACGGGAACTTGGGGAGATTCTAATGGAGGAGGATTTTTCGGAGCCGAAATTAAAAAATGCGGTTACGACGGAATATTAATTAAAGGAGCATCTAAATCACCAAAATATGTCGCAATAATTGACGGAAATAAACAAATTAATGACGCGTCCGAATTATGGGGATTGGATACTTCTGAGACGGAGGGCTGGCTCAAAAAGAAACATCCTAACATCAGAACTGCAACAATTGGCCCTTCAGGAGAGAAGTTATCTTTATTATCTGGTATCGTCCACTCCAAGTTTAGAGTAGCCGCAAGATCAGGATTCGGAGCAGTAATGGGATCGAAAAAGCTTAAAGCGATAGTTCTCAAGGGTAGCCTAAGGGTTGGCGTTGCTGACGCTGAAAGCCTTCAAGGTGAGCTTAAAAAATACAACGAGGGAGTTAAAAGCGACCAAGCGGGAGCTATGTTCTTGTACAATAAATATGGGTTAGCGTGTTTAAACCAATCGGCAGGAGTATCTGGAGACACTCCAATTAAGAATTGGAGCGGATATCCCACGAGAGACTTCCCTATTGAAAAAATTAACAATATTTCTGGAGAAGTAATCCACAAATACAAAATAAGAAATTACGGTTGCTCCTCGTGTCCTGTCCAATGTGGCGCCGTTATGAAGGTGCCAGAAGTGGATCTAGAAGAAACTCACATTCCTGAGTACGAAACTTGCGCAGCGTTCGGTCATCTATTGCTTAACGACGATGTGGTGAGTCTTTTTACGCTTAACGAGATGTGTAATCGCGCGGGAATTGACACGATTTCTGTTGGGGGAATGGTTGCGTTTGCAATTGAATGCTATGAAAACGGCTTAATAACTAAAGAAGATACGAACGGTATAGAATTAACTTGGGTCGATTCAAACGCTATTATCGAATTAACAAAATTCATCATCAAAAGAGAAGGAATAGGAGATATATTAGCAGACGGATTAAAGATCGCTCCCGAAAAGATAGGCAAGGGCTCTGAGAAATATGCGATGCACTCCTTAGGACAACCAATCCCAATGCACGATCCTAAATTTTTTAATACCTTAGCTCGAACTTATGCCTTTGATCCTACCCCCGGCAGACATACACAATCAAGTTTAGATCACTTCATAACGGGATTAATGCGGGGTAATAAATATGTAAAAGAGTTTATAATTCCTCGTAAGTGGAGAAAACCTGGGGAAGAACGATTCGAAGCGATGAAGATGTGCACGGGATTACATCAGAGTATTTGCTCGTTAGGGATGTGTTCCTTTACTTATTGGTTTCAAACCTATCCTCTGCTGGAATGTATAAAAGCAGTGGTCGGTTGGGATATCAATATTGATGAGGTAATTGAAACGGGATTGAGAATTCAATCATTAAGGCAGGCTTTTACTCTAAGAGAAGGAGTAGAAATATCAAAAAATGAATTACCTGGAAGAATTGTTGGAGATCCTCCCTTTAATGAAGGCCCAAATAGGGGTAAGACTATAGATTATAAAGCAGATTACAAGGGATACTGCGAAAAAATGGGGTGGAATCCCGAAAACGGTTATCCCTTAGAAGAGATTTTAAAGAAACTTAGCTTGGACTTTGTTATACCAGACTTATATTAATTTTTTCTTTATTTATTTTCCTTGTTATAGCATAAATTGTTTTAGTCTATCGAATGGTGGATTTTAATGGTGAAATTGACCCTTTGTAAGATTACATTATCTATTTTCTTAACATCGCACAAACACGTAGATCTGAGTTGGGAAGTGTAGTGTCTTCAAGGATTTGAAACCCAAAATGTTCATATATAGTTACATTTTTTTGAGTGTTGGTTTCGAGGTAAATTGGTAAATTCTCCTTCTCAACTCTTGCAAACATAGCTTTTAATAGAATACTCGCGTAACCTTTTCCTTGGAATTCAGGTTCAACCCCAAGAGGGTCTAAATACCAATGCTTGAAAGTTGCATTACGTTTATGGACTAAATCAATAAACTCTTGAAGTTTTTTTGTTCTTTTATAAAATTCTTTGCCTAATTTTTCGACAACTTTCTTTCCACCACTCCGTATTTGTCTTTCGTATGTTTTAACTATATATTCAAAAGGAATCCATCCTGCTATTCCCTCCAAATCCGAGCTTGGAGAGTAGACTTCCCCATATAATATATCGTAACGCATTATATATTCATAGACATACTTCAATTTATCTCTTCTTTCAGAATCGTCAGGAATAAGATATTTCGATCAAGGGTTGTCATAAAAGGCTCGAGATAACACTTTACTGGCATATATAACTTGATCTTCTGTCAGACGGAAAAGTTTATTTAAATTAGTCATAATAGTTAATAAATACAAAAAGATGCACGATTAAAGCTTTATTGTTTTTACTTATCCAGATTTTAATAAGGGAAGCATTTTTAAAAATAGTTTTACTAAACTGCTATATTTTTTGAACTTTATTTGAAATTGTAACAAAATTTTAACATATATTTAAAGTTCCATTAAAAAAAAACTATTTTTTTAGTAACTTTTAGCTAAGTATACTGTTACTGTCGCAGGTTCTCCACAGATTAGGCAAGTCGTAAATTCGTTTTTTTCCTCGTCCACACGCTTACCTCTAACGAATGCACCGATCTCTTTTTCTACTACTTCCGCGCACTTTTCTCCGTCGTAATCTATGCTACAAAAGCCACAACACACGATTTTACCGTTGTTTATAGCATCGATTGCGGTATCTTTTTCATACACGCACTCGATTTGAGATTCAAAATCAATAAGGGACTTTTCTTTTATTTCATGAGTGTAGTTTTCAGCGATCTCGTCTATTTTCTGTTCATAATCTTTAAATTTAACAATGATTTTTTCCCCGTTGTGCCTCTTAACGACTACTATTTGTTCTTTTTGAAAGTCCTTAGGGCCTATCTCGATTCTAATAGGGACTCCCTTTAGTTCCCAAGAATAAAACTTATTCCCCGCAGATTCGTCAGAGTCGTCCAATTTTACACTATATTTCTCCCCCAAGTTCTTAAAGAGTTCATTTGCTTTCTTTAGAACAGGCTCTTCTTTACCTTTAAAGAGTATGGGTACAATAACAACTTGAACAGGAGCCAGGTCAAATGGTAACACTAAACCCTTATCGTCTCCGAGGTATGCAATCATTGCTCCGTAATTTCGGCTTTGCGCTGGTCCATAACATGTCTGGTAGCCATATTTCTCTTCTCCGTCAGTATCCACAAATTTCACATCAAAAGGCTTCGCGAAATTTTGTCCTAACAAATGAGTAGAAGGCAACTGAAGAACCTTTCCCGATCCCATTAACGCATCGGCTGCGTAGGTGTGAACGGCTCCTGGAAATTTATCCCATTCTGGTCTTTGAAAAAATATTATGGGAATACAACACTCGTCTTGAAGAATTTGGTAAGTGGATTCCATGTCCTCTTTCACTTGAGCCATAGCATCTTCCATAGTGGCAAAAACATTATGTGATTCAATCCAGTGAAATTCTCTACCTCTCAGGAAGGGTCGCGTCATTTTACCCTCGTATCTCCAAACCTGGCACGATAAATATCGTTTGAACGGTAGGTCTTTGTAGCTCCTTATCCACATTGAATACATTTTATATAACGCGGTTTCGCTCGTAGGACGTAACGCCAATCGTTCTGAAAGTTTGCCAGAACTCCCTGCTTCTGTCACCCAAAATACTTCAGGGGAGAATCCCTCGACATGTTTTGCTTCTAACAAAAAGTTCGATTCGGGTATGAGAGAGGGCATCGTTAGGGGAAGATGTCCCTTTCTTTCCAGCAATTCCTCGGACTTTTGATACATTTTTCTGATTGTAATTGTCGCCCATTCTCTATACACTACAAAACCTTTAACATTATATCTGACATCTGCTAATTCAGCTTTATTGATCAATTCAGTATACCAAGCTGAAAAATCCTCATCTTTAGATACTGTAATTCCTGTTATTGGGGCTTCCTTCTTCTCTTTTGCCATGTTTTCTCATCATTTCAAATACAACAAAAATTATTAATTTTTCGCTTAGTATAAAGATAGATAGCAAATTCAGCGCATTTAAAGTGAATTATCAAATTAATACTCTACAAATTCTAAATTTAATTCAAACTAAATTATAAAAGTATAAAAAACATTTCAACTGTTAGGTATCTCTAAATTAATATAGAAAAAAATCTAAATTATTTAAAAATAAAAGATTCTCATGAGCAATGAAACTAAAAAAACGAATATTAATATTTTAGATGATTTAGATCCAGAAAAAAGAGAATTATATGAGCAGAAAGTCTTCAAGCTGGAACAATTTCGAAAGTCAGATCGTTTAAAAAAAATAAAGTTCAATAACAAGGAAATAGACTATTATTCGTCTGGAAAAGGAACAGAAACAGTATTATTATTTCACGGCGCAGCTCAAAAAGCAGAGTTTGCTTACGGAAGAATCCTTCAATTAGAAACACATGCAAAAGTAATTGCTCCGAATCTTGTATATTACGCGAATCACCAGGAATTAATCGATGCGATTAATCAAATATTAGATTTAGAAGAAGTTAAGTTATTACGCCTACTTGGAGGAAGTTTTGGGGGAGCCATGGCACAGACTTTTTTTTACTATAATTTTCCTCGAGTCAAAAATTTGATCCTAAGCTACACCATTCCCCCTTTGCCAGATCAAGCGAAAAGTTATAAAAGAGCCCTTAAAATACTAAAATTATTCCCTCAATTCTTACTAAAAAGATATGCGAAAAAATTGTTATCTAGCTACACGGATTTACCAGAAAACATTGATTCAGATCTCAAGACAGAAATTTTAATTTTAAAAGATTTATATTTTCAAATGCTTAAAAACGAAATTACAAAAACTCACATTATAAATCAACTCGCGCTCTCCACAGAATTTAACGATAAAATTGATAATTCGCTCGAGGAACAACAAGCTTGGGGCGGACATGTTTTAGTTTTAACTTCTAACGACGATCCTGGCTACAAATATCACGATAAATTATTAGAACAATTTCCTAATGCTGAAGTCATTTTATATGAAAATACAGGCCATTGGGGATTCTTGTTAAAGGAAAAAGATTATATGGAAAAAATCCTAAACCTGATAAAGTAGATTTGTTTTTCTGTACCTTTAATTTAAATCCTTATCCATAAGTAATTGAGCGTCTGTAAAAATTTTATTTGAAACAGTTTGCGTCTTATATTTTTTAGATTCTAAGAATTTAGTCAATTCGGTTACTACTTTTCCTTTTTCACCTTCAGAACCTAAATAAGTTTTGAAAAATACGACAGAATTTGCGAATTTAAATTGCTCTTTCTCAGTATTATTAGGTAATCGGATATGAATCTCTGTAGCGCCAGCAGTTCTAGCGATCTTTTTAATTTCCGTTTCTAAGGGTCCAATTGTAAAAAATTCTCGAGACTTTAATTCAAATTTCTGAGATACTATTTTTTCTAACTCTCTTCTAGAGGTTGGATCGTAAAATGCCGTCAATTCTTTTCTGGATATCTCTTTGTATTTACCATTTATTAATGCATTCTTTGTTTCAAGGAATTCTATCAACAATTCATAATAAGACTCATCGATTTTACTGAAATTTTCAACATTACGTATAAAATCTGTTAGTTTATCCAAAAGATCGTAGTAAAATTTCAAGTTCGACTTGATTTCAAGTTTATCGTTAATATTATTAATTTCAGGATAGAATTTTTTGAGAATAAGATTAATTTTTTTATTTACCATCGCGCAGAGTTTCGCTATTGGCTCTGCTTCTTTCAAAGATTTCAACTTTAACCTATTAATGATACTAGATTCCATGTCTTGTAGTTCATTGAAAATGCTAAAAATTTCATCTTTGTATTTTTTTTCGATGTACGACATCAATAATAACATATTGCAAGTTCTAATAAATTTAATAGTTTCAACTCTGACATTCTCATCTCATAAAAAGATAATTTGCATATCCTTGAAAAAGAGGCACAATAGTAAATATACAAAAATAGGAATTTTGCTTAGTAAAAGTAGTAAAGAATATCTTGATAGTTTAAATACCTTCCCTCAATACTTCTTTATTCAATTTTTCTATAAAACCCTCGAAATTGTCTTCTTCAAATCTTACTCCTAGAAGTGTTCGCATTAAATTAGGAATGTGTGAGAGATTAGTATATACTGGAATGATTCTTAATTTCTCGTCCATCATTAACTGTATTGCATTTTTCCACTCCATCTTAACTGATTTCGAATTTAGAGCTCTTTCTGAGCAAAATAAGATAAATAGGTTGCATAATCCAAGGTTTTCTTCCATATAATCTATAATATCCCTCCCACTATCTTTTTCCCAGTATTTTGCTGTATCTATCTGAGCTAAAGATTTTAGTTCTTCCGCTATCTCGGGTATTCTATAAAATTCTGAATCTCCAGTTGAGTAACTAAGAAAAACATTGTTTTTTTTTATTAAACTTTCTGAATTTTTTTCAAATTTTCCCTTAGTTAGAAGGTTGTTGTAAGCTTTTTCAATTTTTAATCCAATCGTAGCAATTGATTTCCAATCTCTTTCTGATTCATTAGGATGTTGAAACCATTTGAAGTCTCGCATTCGCTTATAAACATCTATAGCTAGTTTATAATCTCTTTTTAATTCATGAATTTCTGCTAAAGATGTCCACACCTTTAAGTTCTCAGGATTCAATTCCACTGCTCTGTTATAAAATCCAATTGCTTGATCGTAATTCTTAATAATTTTATAAATGTGACCAAGCTCAGATAGAATTGAATAACATAAATCATCATCTTGAAGATTTTCTTGAAGGCATTTATGTAAAATATCTAGGGCTTCATTCAGTTGACCTTTATCATAAAATTCCATAGCCTTCCTAAAACAATTATCAGAATTGGACTCCATAATTAGATCTCGATATTCATTAAGTAAATATGCGTTATATCTAAATAGATGAGATTACCATTTAAATATAATTGAAGTCCAATGATTCAAATTTAGAGTTTTTAAAAAAAATGAATACGAAAAATTCCCTCAATAATAACATATCACATGTTCTAAAAACGGAAATATTGTCGAAAATAAGCTTGAATCCATTAAACTAGTGTATCTATTGTGATTTAGCGATTTGATAAATGTTAAAAAGAAAAAAAATAAAAAATAGAAAAAACAGAATCCAAAAATATTTAATTCAGAACAGGTTTTTAATGTTATTTTAGCTTACTTTTTATTTGTTTTGAGCGACTTCGCAGCGTAACTTCAGTTACGCGAGCAATTTCACTTACTTCTGCTTGTGTTTTTCTGCAGTCGCTTGCTTTTGCAGCCATATATATGACGCTTGCTGCTAAACCTTTAGGGTCTTTCCCAGTTCTTAAAAGACCGTTTTTAGATGCCTCGGCAAGCATGCTGATCGCTCTTTTTTGGGTTTCCATAGGTAATCGTAAATCGTTCCCAAACCGATATACCAGTTGCTCAGCAGTAATTGGTTTATATCTCAAACCAAGTTCAGGTAATACTTCTTTTACTACCATACCTAAGGATCGATGTACCGTCCTCCTGGGTGTCATAGAAGCTTCGCAAACTTCTTCTAATAAGCGCGGAAATTCGTGTACCCTGATAGCAGCGTACAGTGAAGCGGCAATAAAACCATCGATTGATCGTCCCATCGTTAGTTTTTTCTTAGCTACAACAGAGTAGATTTTCCAAGCAGTTTCTTTTATGTATTCTGGAATGTTAAGCTTGCTTGTAAGCATTTTAAGCTTCGGCTTAGCTTCCCAGAAGTTTCGCTCAATAGAACTAATAAGCGAGTTTTGGATCTTCGATAAACGCGAAAACAGCGTCTTTCCCTTAGCTCCAATTAACCGCCCTTTGCTATCGATTTTTGAGTTAGGTAACATGGTTCTGGGACCAAACTCCCTCCATCTAGGTTCGGTCCTTCTTCGTTTGTTGACTTCCTCGACTGTATAGGCTCTCCTCTCATTTCCTACCAAGTTTCTCCCGATAATCATCCCGCAATTCAAACAGACGAGATCTCCATCTCTCTGTTCAATACAAGGAGCTGGACAACAATCACTAGATTCGCTACACTTTTCTTCCGAATTAAGGTTGTTGGATCGTAGTCGATCTTTATAATAATTAGCCATTTTTTTCCCCAATGTTAAATTTTAGCAGATATTGACCTGATCATATCCCAAAGTGTGTTTACCGAAATCTTGCAATTGGTATGAAATTGCAATAATTCGACGGATGATTTGTAAATATCTTTTGCAAAATTTTTTACAAATATCAATGATTATTACTCTTTTAAACATACATCATATATAAAACTATACCCTATGAAAATTGTTTCACGGAAAAGTACATATATTTAGATAATATATCTCCCATTATTTTCCCAAATCGAAATTTAATGAGATTGAATTCTTTTCGTTGGTTTATGCTTTAATTAGGGGAAGTACTTGAGGTCCGTGAGGTAAAAGTAATATCTTAGCATTGCTCCCATGTTTTTTTAGCGCTTTCTTGATGGCGTCCTCAACAGTTTTTGCATACTTTAAACCGATTTTTCCTAAATCTTTTTCCTTTAAGCTTGAAACCACAAAAATCTCTGCTTTCATCAAAATTCTACATAGTACTTGGATTTCCCACTGATCTGGAACTGTTAATCCGTTATTTAAGATGTGCTTATACAATTTTTTCGGAGATGTTCCGCTAAAAATCAATGATCTGAAATTATTTTGCCCAATCCCAATACCTTCTGATAGCTCATTTACGGATATAATTGTTCCACCCTCTTTAACCGCAATTTCTCCTATAGCCATGCTTTTAACGGCTTGATACAAGTTTAAGTCTAAGGGGAATCCTCCGTTTCCGCATACTACAATATCATAAGGATCTGAAATTTCACTAAACACATGTTGTAGCTGATAATTAACAAGGAGTTCGTGAGCTTCTTCGAGGTCGCCAGAAATAACTTTTACTATTTCGTGGTTTTCATTAATACACACATTTACGATAAAGTCAACTCCCACTAGCCGAGAGATTTCAGTAGATTGTCTATGAATAGGATTTTTTTTGTAAATACCAAACCTCGCGAATGGAGACGCTATTATTTTCGCGGTGTGATTCTTTTGAATCGTTTTTTCTCCCGCGATTCCCGGTACAACTGATTTTCTTCCCCCTGAGAATCCTGCAAAAAAATGAGGTTCAACGTATCCAGTTAGGATTTTAATGTCGGCGTTTACAAAATGTTTGTTTAGGTAAATTGGATCATCATCTTTGAGCCGGCCTACATAAACTAAATCTTCTTCTTTACTTGCTTGGTGATCAATTACTCGAAGTGTGTCTCTTAAATTTGGTCCTAGAATTCTCTCTAAATCGTCCTTAGTAGAGATCCTATGCAATCCAGTAGCAATTAGCACCAATATTTTATCATAACTAACATTTAATATTTGTAACTCGGAAACTAACGCTTCAAGCATGATGTGGCTAGGTACCGGTCTCGTGGCGTCGGATACAACTATGCACACTTCATTAATTTCACCCTTATTAGAAATTATCTCCTTTAACCTAGGAGAACCAACTGGATGGTTAATGGATTCTCTAATCGCTGGAACTGGATTTTCAATCTTGTTTTGGGACTTTGGAAGCAGTACCGTAGTGTCCCAATCGTCACTTAACTTTAAATCCAACTTTTTTTTTCCGTAATAAAATTTAATTACCTTCATTAACTTTATGCAAAATTTCTCGAGCTTTTTCAAATATTTCGCTTATTGGAATTCCTGCAGGACATTTAGAAACGCAGAGAGCACATAGGGTACAGGTGTGAAAAATGTCGTTAATTAGCTTATTCGGTGATAGATCTCCAAACACTAGACCATTCAAAACGCTTAACCTTCCTCTAGGACTATAAGCCTCTGTTTTATAATGGACTAATGAGGGGCATGTCCTTGTACAAAAACCACATCTCATACAATTTAGTTCCAAAAGTTTGTCTGATTGATTTTTTAAATATCTTATGGGATAAATTTTACGCGGAACCACGCTACTTCCTTTACCGCATCCAGGGTTTAAAATTCCATTTGGATCGAATAGCCTTTTTAATCTTTGTTGAAGATCAATTACCTCGGAACCGTATTCCAATTCCATGTAAGGAGTTTTCACTTTCCCAATTCCATGTTCACCGGTTATGGTGCCACCAATTGGAGTAATAATTTCTGTATATAGATAATCGACTGCTTTCTCAAAGTCTTTAACATCTGAGTCGTTATTTTCGTTAAAAATAAAAGTAGGATGTAGATTTCCTTCCATGTGGCCAAATGTCGCAATTTTGATATTAGGTATGTTTAAATCTATAGTGATCTGCTCGATTTTGTTAATTATCGAAATGAAATCACTCATTTGAACGGTACAATCTTCTATACAACAGGAGGGGCCTATTCGAGAGAGAGCAGGTAACGCTGCCTTTCTAGCTTGTATAAACGCCTCTCTCTCGTTATCGTTAGCTGCAATTCTATTAAAAGTTGGGTCATATTTCATCAGAGTTTCGTGAAGGCGATTGAATCTGTTTTCAATCTCGAGGTATTCGAATCCATCTAAATCTGCTAATAAAATGTATCCATTAGGATACAAGGAAAACTCCCCTCCAAGATACTCAAAAACTGCTTGTGAAGCAAGTTTATCCAAAAACTCAAGCATTATCGGTACGATCCCCTCCTTTCTTAACTGGATTACTGCTTGACCTAAATTTTCAATGTTATCGTATATGTATACACCCAATTTCCTCTTAATCGGCAAGGGCTTTATTCTTAAACCGATTTTTGTGATAACGCATAATGTACCTTCAGAGCCGACTATTAAGTCCTTTATGTTGTAAGAGGACACAGATTTGAGGGTTTTAGAACCAAGTTGTACGATGCGACCATCGGAAAGCACGCACTCTAAATACAACACATAATCCTTGGTCACTCCGTATTTAAAGGCTTGAACTCCTCCTGCGTTAGTCGCAACCATTCCTCCAACAGTTGCAACTGAGCTGCTTCCAGGATCAGGAGGAAAAAAATAGCCATGCTTGCTTAATTTTTCGTTCAACTCATCGCATATTACGCCTGGTTCGACTTCAACAAGGTTGTTTACAATATCTATTTTCGTTTTTTTCATTAAGGATAAGTCTATAACAATACCGCCGTAAGTAGCTAGTGAACCGCTCGCTAAACTTGTACCGCTTCCTCTAGCAACTACTGGTATAAGGTTATTGTTTGCCACTTTAAGTAATTGAGAAATCTGTTTTGTCTTTTGGGGCAACAATACTAAATCTGGAACCCAATCTTTTTCAAAAATGGACCCACCAAATGTATAGCTCCAACGTATTTCATATTCTGAAAAAAAGTATGCTTCTCCCACAATTTTTTTGAGAATTAATGCTATATCCTCAGATATTGGGTTAAAATTCAATAGTAATTACATAAGGGTAATTCTTCCTTATATGTGATTAATATAAAGGAATTATTATTCTTATTTATTTTAATAAATAATTAAGAAATAGTGTTAAATTCGTTTTTCTCAATTCCAATACCGAACAAAACTTTCTCAGATTCTTCAATAATTTCATCAACAAAATCTTTTATGCTTTTTAATTCGACGATGACTGCTGATGCAGGACTCCACACACTCTTATCTTTCAGTTCGAGGTGGAATATTTGCTTGTAATACTTTTCGTCGTAAATATTTTGGTTTACAATTTTTGATTTATGTTTCTCAGAAATAGGACATTCTTTTGTTGCCATAATTGCCGTTCCAAAACAAACTGCTTCAGCACCCATGATTAAAGCACCTAAGAAACCTCTTGCATCCCCAATCCCTCCTGCAGCTATAATCGGGACATTTAACTTTTTTTTAGCGAAGGTTATATTAATAAGCGTAGTATATTGTAGAGGATTTTTAAATCCTGTACCCTCTAATCCTACTAAAGTGACCCCATCTGCACCTGCTTTCTCAGCTGACATAGCGTGTTTAAGAGTTGTGCATTTATGAAACCAATAGGCATCATGTTCTTTAATTATATTTGGTAACAAATTTGCTTGATATGCAGAAGTAGTGAAGATTTTAACTCCCTCTTTTAGAGCTATGTCTAAAAGTGATAAATATGTTTCTTCGCTTCGAGCTTTAGGATTTTTTTCCAATAAAAATGGCGGTGCGATTGTAAAGTTCACGCCAAAGGGTTTATTTGTTAACTTTTTCATTAGTTTTATTTCGGCTTTGAAATCGTCGTCATCTTCGAAATTAAGCGCGGTAATTATCCCTAATCCCCCAGTTTCAGAAAATGGAGCAGCAAATTTAGCCCTACCGATTCCTGCAAAAGCACCCATTATGATTGGGTATTTTGTTTTAGTTAATTGGTTGATTCTGGTTTTCCAAATCATTAAAAATCCCGTTTTGTTAAGAATTTTAATAAAAAGATTATATTTTTAAATTGTAATACGGTAGGGAGTTAATAGTTAAGTCCAATAATAAGTTATCGGGTTTTAAAACCTCAAATAATTTTCTTATCACAATTTTTAGAAATTAAAAAAAAGTCTAAATTTTAAAAACAATTCTTTTATTAATAAATAGTATTAATCTAGATTTTATTGATAAGAACAAATAAACTATGACTATAATATTATAAAAAATATGACCAAGATACTTCAAGACATTTGGATTCTTAGTGAAACAGGCATTACAGTATTTAGCCGTGTCTACGATCCGAAAATCAATGAACAACTTTTCGGCGCTCTGATGAGTGCGATAAATCAATTCGCTGAACAAATTTCCGAAGGTGGGATCTCTAATTTCTCTTTAAGCAACATTCACTTCTCAATAATTAAGTCTGGGGGCTTTTTATTTGTCGCCTCAAGCGCAAATAAGAAGGAGAAAAAAACCAACGAAGAGCTGAGAAAAATTGCAGATAAATTCTTTAAGAAATATCCCGATTTAGAAAGCTGGGACTCATCAGAAGTGAGTATTTTTAGCGACTTCGAACTTGAAATTGAAGATTCGCTAAAAGACACTGTAGATAAGCTAAAAAAGGCGTTTTGGTAAAAGTTTAACATATTGTTGCTCTTCTTTCAAAAATAAGAGCAATCTTCTCTATTTTTACATTTATATAATCGAAAGAAATTTAAGAATAAGTATCTTTGTTACAATTGTAGAATTTAATTAGGAAATTGCTGTTATAAAAAATTTAACGAAAAAAAGCAATTATGGAAAGTAACGAACGTGAAGGATTATCAGGTAAAGAGGGAATATCAGGTTTTAATAATAGAATAAATTTACTATCATTTAAAGAATTAGACGGATTCATTAAAAACCTATCAAGACCTAATTTTCTTGGGTCGATCCACTTACAAAATCCTATCGAACGATCTAATAATTTTGTAAATACTCTTGTAAATAAAGATCTGCAACTGCGCTTGAACAAATCTTTGAAAAACTCATTCTTCAATCCGGTAACTAAGTTTTTGATATTATTAATGATTCTATTTAATTTGTTGTGGTTCAGCTTAATTCTATTTTTTTAACTTATTTGTTATGCAAAACTTTGGATGAATTTCCTTCGATTTAAGGTTTAAACACCAGCTAACTTATTATCCTTGTATTAAAGTGAATTGGGATATTTTTTAATTAAGTAAATTATTAGCATAAATATCTAGAATAGAATTTAATTTAGTACAACTAATACGAACATGATTTATGATGTTATAATTATCGGTGCAGGAATCACTGGATGTTCCATAGCTAGAGCCATATCTAAATACGATCTAAAAGTATGCGTGTTGGAAAAAGAGGGAGACATCGCCCAAGGTACGACTAAAGCCAATTCTGGGGTTGTACACGCCGGTTACGCAGCAGAAAGGGAATATACCAAGAGAAATCTATGTATTCGTGGTAATCATTTGTACACCAAAGCTTACGAGGAGTTAAATTTTCCATTTGAAAGAATTGGCTCTTTCGTAGTAGCACTTGAAGATAGTCAAATCAAGGATTTAGAGGATAAACGTAAAAAAGGTACCGAAGACGGAATTCCTGGGTTGGAATTAATTTTTGATAAAAATCGGATAAAAGAATTAGAGTCTAATATAACAGACGAGACAGTCGGAGTTTTACACGCTCCTTCGGCGGGTATTGCTAGCCCTTATGAACTTACCTTTGCTTTAGCGGAAAACGCTGCAACTAACGGTGTTCAATTCTTTAGAAACCAAGAAGTAATTAAAATAAATCATCAAGATTATACTTTTACGGTAAGAACCTACAAGAACGAATTTCAGTGTAACAATTTAATAAATGCTGCTGGACTTTATGCGGAACACATTTCAAAAATGTTGGGATTAGATTACTTCACAATTACACCGAGAAAGGGAGAATATATCCTTTTCGACCGAAACGCAATTCAGTTAAATAAAATCTTATTTCCTATTCCTACAAAAGTATCAAAAGGTATCTTAGTTTGTCCTACCTTGCATGGAAACACATTTGTCGGACCAAACGCCCAAAATTTAACTGATTCTGAAGATATTTCTACAACTGCGGCGGGTCTAAAAGAAATTATTGAAGGAGGGAGATCTCTTGTACCAAATTTACCATTACGCGCCTCTATTAGAAATTTTGCGGGATTACGTGCGGTATCCAACACATACGATTTCATTATCGATAATACGGATATTTATGGATTCATTAATGTAGCGGGGATACTTTCACCTGGTTTAACTTCATGTTTCGCAATTGCAGAAAAAGTAATCGATTTTCTTGAATTGCTTGGCGTCGAACTCACAATAAAAGAAAATTATAACCCAATTCGTCCTAAACCTGAAAGATTCAAAGATTTCACGAAAGAAGAGCTTGATCAAAAGATAAGCGAAGACCCTCAATGGGGTAAAATTATATGTAGATGCGAAATGATACCAGAAAAAGAAATTTTTGATGCAATTCATTCTCCCGTTGGTGCAACTACTGTGGACGGTGTAAAATTTCGCTGTAGACCAGGTATGGGAAGATGTCAAGGAGGTTTTTGTCGACCACGAGTGATGGAGATACTTTCAAGAGAGTTAAATATTCCCCTGACTGAAATAACAAAAAGGGGAGAAGATACTTATATTTTAGTTGGAAATACAAAAGATTTTATCACAAAAGAACTAAAAACTGAAGGTGAAGTCCCCTGAAAATACTCGAGTATGATGTTGCTGTTATAGGGGGAGGCTCCGCTGGAATGGCCGCTGCCATTGAAGTAAAGAAAGCGGGTTACAATGTGATTATATTGGAAAGAGATCAGGAACTTGGAGGAATTACTTTACAGTGTATCCACAATGGGTTTGGGTTGCAAGAATTCGATGAAGAATTAACTGGTCCAGAATACGCTCAAAGGTTTATAAACCAAGTGACTGACTTAGTAATTCCATTTAAACTAAATACAATGGTTATAGAGATAACTAGCGATAAAATATTATACGCAATTAACGACTACGATGGATTAATTAAAATTCAAACCAAAGCTATAATTTTAGCAATGGGATGTAGAGAAAGGACAAGGGGAGCTATTAATATTCCAGGTTTTAGACCATCAGGGATTTTCACCGCAGGACAAGCCCAAAGATTCGTAAATATTGAAGGGTTTATACCAGGTAGAACCTTTGTTATCTTGGGAAGTGGTGATATTGGAATGATTATGGCGCGTAGATTAACATGGGAAGGCTGTAAAGTAAAGGCAGTGGTGGAAATACTTCCTTATGTTAGTGGTTTAATTAGAAATCAGGTTCAATGTCTAGAAGATTACGACATTCCTCTAATTAAAGGTTACACAGTCACAAAGATTCACGGGAAGGATAGAATTAAAGGAGTGACCATATCCAAAGTCGATCGTAATTTTGATAGAATCATTGGCTCGGATAAATTCATCGAATGCGACACTCTGTTGTTATCTGTTGGATTAATTCCAGAAAATGAATTAACCTTACAAGCAGGAGCGGAAATTTCTAAAATGGGTGGTCCGATAGTGGATAATAACCTAGAAACTACCATCGAAGGGGTATTTGCGTGTGGTAATGTTCTCCAAGTACATGATTTGGTGGATTTGGTTTCTGCTGAGGCAAAACGCGCCGGTGAAAATGCTATCTCTTACATTCAAAATAGAATTGGAGTTGAAGGTATTAAGAAGGCGAAGGTGATTTGCGTATCCGGTCAAAATGTCGGATATATTAAACCCGATTTGATAAATCCAGATGATTTTTCTAGAGAAACCGTGTTTACATTTAGGGTTAATCAACCCGATAGAAGAGTTCTCATACAATTTAAAGACGAGACGAATCGTGTTATCTACAAACGTAAAAAAGCCTACGTAATACCGAGTGAGATGATTGAGTTAAAATTAGTTTTAGCTGATTTCGATATTAACCCATCTTGCAATAAAATTGTTGTCGAGGTTATTCCCAGACCAGAAGTATTAATTGAAGAGGATTAATTGGTGAGCAAAAGATGGAAGAAAGTTGTGAAGATCAAGGAATAATAAAAGAAATTACATGTATTGTGTGTCCTACAGGTTGCAAAATAAAGGTTCTTAAAAAGCCTGAAGATAATGAGGTGTCGTTTGAAGGGTATACATGTAAGAGAGGATTAGAGTATGCTAAACAAGAATTTTACGAGCCTAAGCGGATTTTAACCACTACAATGAAGGTAGTAAACGGATTTCTCCCATTAATACCAGTGAGAACAGACAAACCAATCCCTAAAGATAAATTACAATTTGCGTTAAAGGAGATAGCAGTGAGTAGAGCAAAGGCTCCATTAAAGATGGGAGACATTCTAATCGAAAACATTCTGGGATTAGATATAAACATCATCGCAAGTAGAGATTTATCAATTGGTTCGTCACAATAAGTATATAATATTCATAAAACACTTATTTTTTACCTCATTTTTATCCTTGATAGGTTATATGCGTATATTTCATTGAATTATGACTGATTTAGATCAGATTTATAAGGTACATGACGGGTTATATATTGGTGCTTATTGGCCACGAATAAACTTCGGAAAATTGCAGGAAATAGGCATAACTGCTATAGTTAACTTAATGGAAGACGATTTGTACGATCCAACGCCATTGGGTTTTTATTATCTGCACAGGGGATTTTATGACGATACATATCCTGCTCATAGTATCATTAGAGATGTATTAGCATTCATTGACGAACACATACAGAAAGGCAAAGTACTGGTTCACTGTGCAATGGGGATATCAAGGAGCGGAGGATTAATTATAGCATGGTTATTAAAAACATATCCTGATTGGAGTTGGGAGGAAGGATTAGACTATGTTAATCGATCAAGACTAATATTTCCCGCAATAGAAATAAAAGAATCTGTGTTAGATTACTTCGAATCTATAGAAGGAAAAAGAAGAAAAAATTAGACTAGAAAGGTAGAATAGCGTTATGGGAACACACAATAGAGTGTTAAATGTGCTCGTAGCTGGGCATGCTCAACACGGTAAATCCAGCTTAATTGAATCGATTGTGGGAAAGTTCCCCGATTTTCTAAAATTTGAGTTGACGCATGGTACTACAGTTTCGCTTAAAGTATTACAATTTGAATTAGGACATTACAACCTATTAGTTAATTTTTTCGACAGTCCAGGTCATTCTGATTTTCAAGGAGGAATAGCACTGGGTTTAGAATACGTAGATCTTCTTCTCTTAGTAATTTCTGGTACAGAGGGTTTTCAAGCAAGGACTTATTGGTTAATTCAAACTGCTCTTGAACTTAAAATACCTGTGCTTATAGCAGCTACGAAGATGGACCTTCCTTCTGCGAACACAGATAAGATTCTAAAAGAACTTTCAAAAATTACTCAAGATCGCATAAAAATTATATCTACTTCAGCCAAAAAAGAATTTAGAATAGATGAACTAATCGAAAGCCTACCTATGTATGTTAAACACTGCAATATTAAAGAAAACGAGGATCTAAGATTTATCATCTTGGGATACAAAAAAAAGAAAGGTGTTGGGGAACTTTTACAGATTGGTATCTATAGCGGTGTGCTAGAAGTAGGAAATTATATTTCTGATAAGATAAAAGTACGTCAAATTATTAATTTAAAAGGTACTACCGTTTCCAAGGCTTTAATGGGGGATGTTGTCCAGATCTCATTAAATGTGCTCGTAAATTTTGATTTAGGAACAATTTATTATCGTGGAAAGTTCAAACCTCCGCAAGTTGATAGTTTGCTAACCGAGATTTATCCTCGCAAAGAATTTTCAGTTGAAATTGCAGATAACGAAAAATTTAAGGTTGCCACCGACATCATCGAATCACTAAAAAAAGTCATCCCATCATTTGATTACATTACTTCTGGATCGGTAATCACTTTACATGTAGTTGGAGATCTTCAATTTAAATTCATCAAGGAAGAATTGGAAGGCCTAATAGACTTCAAAATTTTAAGCTCCAAAATCAAGGGGATAATCACTATTAATAAAATAACCACTGGAAAGTATAGGAGTGCAGGTGTGCGGATTTTTCCCAAGTTCAAAAACCAATTAATTGTTACCAGGAAAGGATCAAAAGAAACGAAACTATATGATATTTTAGGCGCTTCTGCAGCATATAACGCCTTTCATTTAAATGGCTTACATATAGACATTAATTCTGGGAAAAGTGAAGAGGATATTGCCCGTTCAATAGCGATAGCAATTGAAAAAGCAGAAATCATTAAGGTAACCCCCTACCAAGATGTTATTATCAAAATTGAGAATTTTAATGACATTTTTACTCTTATAGAACAATTTAAAATTGAAGTTTTACATCATCCAACAGACCAAAAATTTTTCCTTCAAGTAAAAAATAAACATTTCGAGGCGTTCTTTAATGCTTTAATGAAAGCTAGTAATGGTAAAGCGGAATTTAGCTTACTAAGATTCGAGAAAGGAGATCACATAGTAGGAGTGGACCCGGGTACACGCCATATAGGATTTTCATATATCCGTAAGGGGGAATTACCTTCCTTGTGGTATGTAAATCTAAAGCAATCAACTAATTCGCTAAAATCTAGAGGAGCTTTGAAAAGACAAGTAATTGCTCAATTGGATTTATTCCTCCAAGATGACAAAGAACTAGTTAGCAAAGTCTTCGTGGGAAACGGTCCCGGTTTTAGGTTTATAATTGATGTTCTGACGGATTATTTTAATATTAAAGGGGAATCGGAGAATATTAAACGCGGGACGAATTCAATGCTAAATCCCCCGGATCTGTATATCGTAGATGAGTTCAAAACCACAAAGGAAGCGATTTTTCATTTAAAACAGGAAAGGTTAGTGAATGAAGTTAAAACCAAAGGTTTTGTAGATCACGCTGTAGCAGCATTGTTAATAGCGAAAAGGGGCATTAAGGGAAAATCAATTAAAATTGAGAAAAAACCTTTAAAACAACTCTTTGATTATATCATAGAAAATTACAGCGGCTCGTATTCGTTTTCAAGAATGCATAAGGTCAATTCTATTAACGATTTAAAAGCAGGGATGTATCTTAGAGTAAAAGATCCTTCAATGTTAGACTCAAACTTAAACAAGGGGGATATTGTAATGTTCATTGGATTTGGAACTTCATATACTAATTTTCAGGCAAAAACTCTTTCGGGAAATGTTATCATTGTGAAAATGCTAGGAAAAATTAGAATGAAAAAGGAGTTTTTCAACATATTTACTCCCGTGAGAGAAAGAGCACCATCTTAGGTTTTTACTATCCTGATTTATATAAAAAGAAAAAATTTAGTATAATAAATTAATCAAATGTGAATCCACAAGATTTACAAATCTTCAATTTCTTGTAGATTTTCATTCCACCCATTTGGTGTAAAACTTGGCTTTTGTCCTCTTGTTCTTTGAATGAAGTCCCTCCACACTCTGGACAAACAACCCTACCCTCCACAGG
>JAHPYY010000167.1 GCA_019058515.1 Promethearchaeota archaeon | reverse complement strand
GGATTGAAAGCATTATGCGAAAAACTCGCCATACCCCCCATTCTTAGCTATGGTACCTGTACCGACACAGGGAGAGTTGCTGACCTTGTTGCTACGGTTTCTAGTGCACTTGGTGGAGTTCCAATACCCGACTTACCCGTAGTTGCTGCGGCTCCAGAATACATGGAACAAAAGGCTACTATAGACGCTATTTTTGCTTTGGCATTTGGGCTTTATACATATGTCAATCCTGTTCCTACTGTTACTGGAGGTCCAGATCTGGTTAAATTACTAACCGTAGATTGCAAAGACCTGACAGGAGGGATACTACATGTTGAAACTGACGCAAAAGAAGCGGTGACAGCAATGTTGGAACATATAGAAGTGAACCGAAAAAAATTAGGAATCTAATTTTTTTTTCTTTTTCTAAATTAATTACATTTACTAGATAAATTTTAGAAATTCTCTCACAAAAATATCATTCCGAAGGAATTATCTCAATTTTAGAAAAACGCTCTTGCTTCTAGAGGAAGGAAGAATTGAAAATCCATTTGACACAATTTTGCTGTGCCATCATGACAACCTTTAGATGGCTTCTCCAGGTCTTGCTCAAGCTTAATCTGTTGACTCACCGTTTAGCGGCGGCCAAATGGTCTGTGAGATAGGAGGATTTCTACTCAATCACCGTCCTACCAATTTTCTTTTGAGGTATCATCCACATATGCGGCGTCCCAAAATTAATTGTTGATTTGAATGGCGAGTAATAACTAAAACTATTAAATTTTTAATTGAATTAAAAAACTAGCATTTAAGAATAAAAAAAAGATTAAATTATACAAAAAATATTTCTTTTTTAATTGGGAAGGAAATTTAAATAATAAGATGATATAAATGACAATAGTTACAAAAACAGATGACTCAAGCCAATTAATTAAAAAATTCTTTATTAAGTACATTTCAGGCGATATAGATAAAACCGTTTTTATTAACGATTTAAAATTAAATCTTATTGATGTGATACAACAAATTATTGCGGATACTGAGTTAAGAACTACATTATTGAGGGGACTTCTTCTTTTTCCAGATTTTCGAAAATATCGCGATAAAGGTATCGTTATTTCGACCAGAGAAGATAAATTTCTTTTATATAAGATTAAAAGCTCATTATCTATTGAAATCATCATGAAATTTTTTTATTATATTATCAGACTACTTCCTCAAAAAGGTATTTCAAGACTTTTGAATTCAAATTTGGCAAAAAAGTTATTGAAAAGAGTTATTGGAAAACAGAAATCAAGAAATCGTAAAATTATACCCTATTCATTGATTGAAAAACGACTGGTATTGATGAATGAAATAAGAAAAAAAAAGCTCTTTGTAGTTAAGCTCGATCTAAGAGGTATATTAAGAGAAATTTTCAAGACAGGACTAACTAAAAAGAAAGGTCCAGGAATGCGCTTAGAAGGACTTCCAAGTTTATTTTTTTGGATTTCTGTTAAAGGAAAAATTAGTTTTAGAAATGCAAGATACATGCAATTAATGAAAAAATCAGATAAATGGATAGAATTTTCTACCGAAAATACTGTTAAAATCATACACATAATATCAAAAAAACAAGTTTTAGATTATTTTAACAAGAAATTATTGTCTATTATAGATAGATTGATGAAAGAATATGAGAATTAGAGAAGATTTAGTAAAAATCGTAGGAGAAAATAACGTACTAGACGACCTCGAGATATTAAAAGATTATTCAAAAGATCACTCTTTTGCTACTCCCAAAATGCCTGAGTTAGTCGTTAAGCCTAAAAAACGTCATGAAATTCAAAAGATTATACATTTAGCAAATAAGATGGATTTTAAAATAATTCCCGTGAGTTCTAAAGGTCCAAGGTTTCATGGTGACACGATCCCAACAAAAGACAACACAGTAATTCTAGATTTAAGCAATATGAAGAATATTGAATGGATTCAACGAAAAAATAGAGTGTGTGTAGTTGAACCTGGAGTAACCTTTGGTGAACTCCAAGAAGAACTAAAAAAACAGGGATTAAGAATCGCCCAACCACTATGTCCAAGATCAACAAAATCTGTGATTAGTGTCCATTGGGAGCGAGTACCGAATACTCTCCCCAAATATCACTGGGATGCAGCAGATCCCTTGGCTTCTACCGAAGTAATGCTTGGTAGTGGAGATATTTTATGGGGTGGCGAGGTTGGTTTTTGTGGGAATGACGAAAAATGGCAGCGAAAACAGGGATTTTCTCACAAAGTACCTTTTGGGGTATTTTCATTCAACATCAGGAAAGTTGGAAGTGCTTCTCAAGGAACATTATGTGCATGCACATGGGCGAGTTTGAGATGTGAATTGCTTCCAGAACGGGAAGAACTCTATTTTGCTCATAGTAATAACTTATCGGAACTAACTACATATGCTCATCAATTGGTATACGATCGAACCGTAGACGATGTTTTTATTTTAAACTCTCTAAGTTTAGCGAGTTTACTTAGAAAAGATCCAAAAAAAATTAGGGAATTAGCCAATGAACTTCTCCCATGGACTTTAATCTACACGGTTTCAGGTTTTAGCGTGCGACCCGAAGAGATGATTAATTATAAAAAAAATGTGATAAAGGAAAGGAAGATTCCAATGTTAGATTCCATATCAGGAATAAATGCTAATGAGATAATGACGAAGGTTATCAGAAAACCATCTGAAGAACCTTATTGGAAGATTAGAGTTAAAGGTGATATGAGAGATTTATTTTTCTTAACTTCTTTGAAAAAATCAGCATTTTTTGTCGATCTCGTGGAGAAATTAATTACTAAAACAGGTTTTCCAATGTCAGATATTGGAGTTTACATACAACCCTGCAAGCAAGGTATTCACGCTCACCTCGAATTCAATTTGCATTTAACCCCAGATGATCAAACCCAAGAAAATCTAATTAAAAACTTTATGATAGATGCAGTAGATCAAGTGATAAGTGCTGGTGCCTATTTTAGTAGGCCATACGACATTTTAACAAATAAGGTATTTTCAAATTATCAAGATGTTGTACCAGTTTTAAGAAAAGTTAAAGATTTGTTTGATCCGAGGAATGTAATGAATCCTGGAAAACTATGCTTTACGGAGAGGATCTAAATGGTTAGAACATTAGAAAAATTAGAATATGAGATGAACAATTGTTTTAGATGTTCGCATTGTAAGTTTGTACCATGGGCAGTTTTGGAAAGTCATAGATTTTCAAAAATATGTCCTTCTCTTGCAAGATATAAATTTCATGCGTATTCTGGATCGGGAAAAATCCAAATGGCTCTTGGAGTCCATCAAGAAAGAATAAAGGAATGGACAGATGAGATGCTTAAAATCTTATATACATGTACGAATTGTGGAGCTTGCCACATTTCCTGTCGAACCAATAATTATTTAACTGACCTTAATAGCATTATCTACGCCTTAAAATACAATGCAGTTCTCAGTGGGGCTGCTCCACTGCCCGCTCATAAAGAGTACACAGAATCTATTGAAAAAAGGAACAATCCTTATAATGAAGCTCACGAAAACCGTTTTGATTGGATGCCTGAAGAAGTAAAAGTGAACGAAAAAGCCGATGTTATATATTGGACGGGATGCACGTCTTCTTACCGTAGAACTGAAATAGCACGAGCGACAGTAAAAGTGCTAAACAAGATTGGTGTTGATTTCATGGTTTTAGGCGATGATGAAACATGCTGTGGTAGTCCTATTTATCAAACGGGACAATATCGGAAAGCAAAAGAAATTGCAAGAAATGTGTCTAAAAAGATTAGAAAAAGCGGCGCTAAAAAGATTTTAACATCATGTGCTGGTTGTTACGGGATGTTTAAAACAAAATATCCTGCGATGCTCAAAGAATTTTCGTTTGAAGTTGTGAATCTCGCTGAGGTATTAGACGAGAAAATTAAGAAGGGAGAATTAGAGTTCAAAAGTGAGCTGTCGATGAGAGTTACCTATCACGATCCTTGTCATCTTGGACGAGGCTCAGAATTTATCCCAGAATGGAAGGGAGAATGGAAATTAACTGGTCCTCATATATACGAACCTGTTCCAGAACACCCGGTGAGAATGGGTCTTGGAGGCTGCTACGAGGCTCCAAGAAACATATTAAAAGCGATACCTGGTGTCGAATTAGTAGAAATGGAAAGAATTAAAGAATACGCTTGGTGTTGTGGTGCTGGCGGAGGTGCAAAAGCAGCGTTCCCAGACTTCGCGGTTTGGGCAGCTAAAGAACGGATCATGGAAGCTGAAGCAACAGGAGCGGAAATATTAGCCTCACATTGCCCTTTCTGCAGTACAAATCTAAAAGATGCCATTGCAGAAGTAGATTCTAATATAAAATTTTATGATATTGCCGAGATTGTATTAATAACACTAACAAGAGAAGGTAAGTGATAAAATGCCATTTTCAAAAAGATTTTACAAGAAGATTCAGAAAATAGTTGGTCCAGAAAACGTGAGTAAAGATCCAGCCGTTTTAGATTCATACGCATGTCATGCAACTTTTTTAGGCGTTCCTACTCAAGGAATGTACCGTGGTGTGTGGTGGAACCGTGCATCTGCTATAGTACTTCCAGGATCTGTCGAAGAAATTCAAGAAATTGTGAAATCGTGTAATAAGTATAAGGTGAGGTTCAAAGCTCACTCAACAGGGCAATATCCTGGAGCGTTTCCTCAAGATAGAGATGGAATTACAATCGATCTTTGTAGGCTGAATAAAATTATCGAAATCAACACAGAACACATGTACGCCGTTGTAGAACCATATGTTACTCAAGCAGAAATATTTACTGAATGTATAAAACACGGATTAGCACCTCACATGATTGACGCGGGAGCATCTATTTCGCCTCTCGCCTCGATCACAAGTGTGGGAGGGAGTGGAGATAGTTCTATAACAAGGGGATATAATGAACGTAACGGGCTTGCGCTAGAGTGGATCTTACCTACAGGTGAGAAGCTAACGTTAGGGTCTCCAAATACGCCTAATGCAGGATGGTTTAGCGGAGATGGCCCAGGTCCAAGTTTATATGGTGTAATTAGGGGTGAAGGGGGAGCTTTCGGAACGCGTGGTATTTTTACCAAAGTAGCCATAAAATTATATCCTTGGCATGGTCCAAAAAAGATTTCCGCGGGAGGAAGGCCTCCCTGGTTCGACTTAAAGGATGGTCCCTACAATAAAATATTAATGATTATATGGAACAATTATGACCGAGAATGCGATGGAATATATTTAATCGGAGAGGCAGAAATATTGGACTCCTTTGGTAGATGCTCTACTACTAAACAGGAAGCCCTCGTTTCTATTTCAAAGAATGAATGGGCGCGAATGAGACGGGCAAATTTCTTTGGAAAGATGCTGGAAAAAGGAGGATGGTTTGGACATATCGTCGCTATAAATCAGGCTCATTATGATTATTGCGTGAACGCCTTAAAAGAAATTGCTAAAAAAACTGGTGCTAAGGTTATCGATCCATGGCCAGATCACAACCCACTTAAAATAGGGGATACTTCTGGAGTAGTGAAAAATTTCGAAGAATATATCCCAAAAGAATTTTGTACCCCTGAATTCCTTCGTGGACACTATCAAGGGCTGTTCCAAATGATCGTTTTAAAAAACTTCACATTAAAAGCCTGTGAAATGCCCATGGCAGGTACGAATGGACCACTTCCTGCTGGTGTTTACTTATCGCCGGATAAACTCTACGATTTCGTTAGAAAAGTTCATTTTCCTGCGAAAAAAAAATGGCAGAAAAAGGGTTACATGCTTGACGACGGACCTGATGGATCGTGGTGTACTATTGACGAAGGAGGGCATATGATGCAGTACATGAACTTTACACGGATGGAAGTTATGGATCCAGATTCTAACGCTGAAGGATTAACATTAGAAACATTGCAGAAAGCAAAAAAGTGGGGTCTTCCCCGATTAGCAGCGATACCTCCGGCAGATAAATTGCCCACCTTGATGAAATATATCGATAGCTTGGAGGATGATCTCGATCCAAACGCAACAAGAGATCCACATTTTCTGGATTTCGTAGAAAATATATACAAGGAGTTTGACACAGAAGAAGACTGACGATTTCCTTTAAAAAAATATGGTCATCATGCTAAAATAATTTGAGAATGTATTACTGATCTTAAGATTCGCCGTAGATCTTACCGAGTTGCCAATATCATTGAATCATTCGATTTGGATCGATAGACAAATGAAAAGCAAAATTAATGGTTGAAGAAGAAACCGATGCAAAAGAAGCGGTCGCGGCAATGTTGGAACATATCGAAACGAGCTGTAAAAAATTAGGAAATCAAACTACTTTTATTTCTTTTCTTTTTCTTTTTTTTGATTTTGATTGAATTTGTAAATCGATCGTAATATGAACATGTTCGAAATCAAAATTATTATCTATTCTATAATTCGTTAATTATGACAGTTTCAGATGAAATTAAAGTAGTTAAAAGAAAAATTATTGAAATTGATGAAGACTTATGCACGGGATGCGGTAACTGCGTATTGAGTTGTGCTGAAGGGGCGTTAAAAATTGTAGACGGAAAGGCAAAAGTTATCAGCGATGTATTTTGTGATGGTTTAGGGGCTTGTATTGGCGAATGCCCAGAAGGTGCCTTGAGGATCATAGAACGAGACGCTCCAGAGTTTAGCGAGGAAGAAGTGGAAAAACATTTAGAAGAAAATATGAATAACGCGCAGGAACCTGTCAAGACACAAAGTGCGGGACATTCGCATCAATGTAGTTGCCAATCTGCAACCACCATGGTTCTAGGAGATACTTGGGAAGAAACAACTTCCACAGAAGATATTCCCTCCGCATTGCGACAATGGCCGACAAAACTAACCTTAGTTTCCCCCGAAGCTCCGTACTTTAAAAATGAAGAACTTGTGATAGTTTCTGACTGTGCTCCAGTAGCCTTCGGAGATTTTCACCGAAAAATTTTGCGAGGTAAACCTATAATTACGGTGTGTCCCATGTTAGGATTAGGAGAATTGGAACTTCAAAAACTCAAAAAGATTTTAGCATTAAATCCCATATATGATGTCAATATGATATTAATGGAGGTTCCTTGCTGCCAAAAAATAAAGCTATTTATAGATCCGTTGGTTGCATCTATTGATCGGCCTATCGCTATGTCTGAAACGATAATTAGCCGCACAGGAGAGATAATCCGTCAAGGTAAAATCTAAAACAAGAACTTTTTTTGAATATTTCCCTATTTCTCTTTAAATTAATTGGTATTCACGCTAAAGGTATTCCCTTGGTCTCTTTCAAGTATTTTCGAATAATTGGAAGGTATAAAAGAAATAACAAGCTAAAAGTTAGTAGAGAAGCCCCTAATCCGTAAAATATAGTGATTACACTGCTCAAAAGGAGACCAAGTGTAGCTCCTACGGAATCACAGAACATTTTGAACCCCGTGGCGGCTCCTCGTAGTTCGGTAGGAGTGATTTCAATTACATAAAGCGTGGAAATATTGGTGATTCCCCAAAACACCGCGTTAAGGAGCCCTGCGGCTATACCAACCACTAAAAGTGAATAAATTGGGAGATACATCCCAATTAGAGTCATAAAAGTAGCCGCTGGGTATAACACAGAATAGAGATATAATAGCGGTAATCTTCCATAGGAATCCGCAACCACTCCAGTAATGACATAGCCAAAAATTGCGGCAATTGCTATAATAAACACGATGATATTTATATCGTTGGTGGAAAAATTAGGATTTTGTGAGAGAAAACTCTCGCCCATATATACAAAAATCAAATTAAAGCCACGGAGCAAGCTCATTACCAAAATTGCGATATATGCGTGTTTTTGCGAGTGCTTGAAAAGCATAGGAATTGACTTTTTAATACTAATGTGATAATCGTTGAATGATTTGGTTTTTCTTAGTTGGATGTACTTACTTGTCTCTTTGAATGTAAATAAAATCAAGATACTTATGGGCAATCCAATAAACACTGGGAAAAGCATCATCATTCTCCAATTTGACACGGTCTCTGTAATAAATATCGCTCTAACAATCGGGGCGGCAATGGTACCTGCTACTGACCCCAACATCACGAGATTTAACCATACTCCTCGTTTTGATGGAGGACTCTCTTCCGAAACATATATAACTACAGTATTGGTGCTAAACGCTACATTTTGGAGAAAAATGAAAAGTGAAAAGTCAACGATAGTCAAAGAAAAAAAGATGGCTAAAGAGGTAAGAGAAAAACCGACTACGCTGAGGATTAATAACCTTTTCCTACCAAATTTATCAGCGAGAAATTGAGTTCCAAATGCTAAGTAGTAGCCTACGGAAGCAAGGGCCATATATAGACTATATATAGCGTTAGCTGCGTTAAGTTCGTAATTTCCTAAAAATTCCTTAATTATTTTCGAAGGCATGATATTGAACGCCGTCGAGATATAACTAATTAAAATTTGAATGAAAGTAAGTATAATTATCATGTAAACAAAGTAACGAGAAAGCTTCCACTCGCGATTATTATCGCTTTCTTCTGGCATAATAATAACAATTGAAAATTAAAATGAGCAGATTATAGATTAAATTAGCAGATTGAATTTAAATATTGTTTTCGTGATTCATTTAATCTACTTTTGAAAGAAAAAAGGATCTTTTTCCTACATTTGTGGTCCTTAATTTTCCAAAATCGTTAACTTATTCGAAATTGCACTAAATAGATAAAAGGCTTAATATTCTCATTTTTACATAAACTAGAATTAAAATCTTCGAAATTACGATGGAAAAGTACGATGTAACTATTGTAGGAGGTTCAATCGCGGGATCAATGACCGGTAGGTTAACCGCAGAAATGGGATTTAACACATTAATAGTAGAAAGCGCACATACTCCTCGGGAAAAACCATGTAGCGCGATTTAATTTCCTTACTTCGAAAAGCTTATTGGAACCAAAATTCCAAAACATAAACTTTGTTCTAATCCATTGGATACTCTATATATGGAACGTCGGGACGGAAAAGTGTTTATCCTTCATTTCAAAATGCTTAATTTTACTAGAGATGTGTTCGATGATTGGTTAAATTCGCTTGTGATAGAAGCAGGAGCTGAATTCAGAGACGGAGTGAGGTGCATGGGATTCGAAACTTATAAAGGAGGTTATAAAGTATCAATCCGCCCCAAACACCAAAAAACGAAGTTATCGAAACGAAATACCTCGTAGCTGCTGATGGATTATCATCTTCAATACGAAAAAAATTAAGACCTCAAGACTTCGCCCAAAAACCATTATCCCCAACAATGAATTATTATATTAAAGCAATTGAAGAAGGAGAATTAAAGTCGAATATTTTGTACCAATACTGGAATATGGATTACAATAACCTAATGTTTGCTTGGTGTTATAAAAAAAAAACGACTTTTGGGTCGTCGGTACTGGTCATACAGATAATGTTATAAAACATTGCGAACTGCTTTTAGAACATATAAAATCCCAATTCAAATTCGAAGGGGAATTAGTTAAGAGAAAAGGCTATGCTTCGAAGTTTCCCCTTGACGATCCAAATCACATATTTCTTTGTGAAGGAAACTTACTCTTCGTAGGAGACGCAGCTGGATTAGTTGATATGTACAGGGGTTTGGGAATGGATGCAGCCGCGTTAAGCGGGCGACGAGCGGCGCGAGCTATCTATAAAGCTGAGAAACATAATAAGCCTGCTATCACTTTTTACGAGAAATCAATGAGAAAAATAGTAAATCAGAACAGAAAAAACACTGAAAATAGCTTACTCAACCTGAAAACAAATGAAGAGTTGCTTGATCACATGAAGAGGAGTTCCCTAAAATCAGGTTTGAAAACTATGTTCTTTAATAAACTAAATAAAATATTACCAGCTAACAGGATAATCCTCTTACCAAAATAATTGTAAATACATTAAAATAAATGCTTATCAACAATTTTAGAACCAACCTCTGCTTGCCTTACTTTTACAATGTCGCTTTCGGGAATACCTATTTTTTGGAGAAAACTCTGAACCTCGTCAATATCTTCCACTCTGCATAAACAATGAATGTTTGGACCCGCATCGATTGTGAAATAACACTCAACACCCTCTTTCTCTTTTTCTTTTACACCCTTGTTAATCGTCTTGTAGGTCTGGAAAAACTGATTTCTTGTTTTCAAAACTGCTTTCACGACCTTCAATGTACTCGGATTCCAATAAAAGAGCGAAGGATCTGAGGTCATCATTACGCTGTGCATATAAAGGCAATTTTTTTCAGCTATCGTACCGACAGTGGTAATATCGTTGTCTATAATTGCTTTTTTGAGCTCTTCAGCTTGTCTTTGGGATTCCCTTATTTTTATTGGATTGAATACGCTAGAATGAGCAGAATCGTGTCCTACATTTGAGCCTATGTCTTTTCGTCCTCTATTTATAACCGCAATAACTGCCCCTAAATTAAATTCGTTGCAAGCACATATTTGTTCAGCATACGATGTATCGTGAGAATTTCCCTTGTTCCAACAAACAAATCCTCCGTGAATTGAGCGAGCAGCCGATCCTGAGCCTAGCCTTGCGAATTTTGAGAGTTCCCTTTTGTCTAAATTAAGTCCTAATGCTTTGCTCGCGCAAGTTGCGAGAGCAGCAAACGCCGAAGCTGAAGAAGCTAATCCCGCAGCAGTTGGAAACTTATTTTCGCTTACCATTTTGAAGTTTTCAGTAAGATTTGTCAATTCCCTTAACGCATTTACTACTTTAACTACTCTTTTCATTTGAGTGCCATCAAACTCAATTAACCCCTCATCAGTTTTCAAATAACCAGTGTCTTCGTTATAATTATCGGAAAATTCTATAGTGGTATGCGTGATCAATTCTATCTCTGAATTTTCGTTATAAATTGATTCTTTAGTCATACTTATGCTGTCGTTCGTAGGGATATTAAGGTAGGAAGGCTGATCTAAATCGCGACCCCAATACTTGATTAAAGCAATATTTGGGTGCGCTACTGCTGAAGACTTCATAATAGTACTAATAATTAGTGTTATTTAAAAAAATCATTTTTACACTATCAACGGTTTTCGCGATAAGCAATGAAACGACTTATTAGTGGGGCTAAATCCTTTTCTTGAGGTATGTGTAATTTTTCAACCATTGTGTTATTTTATATAAATATATAAATTATAACCTAATCTCTTAATTAAAAAAAAGAACATTTGAGAGTATGAATATGTATTCTTCAGAGATATCTGGCTTTTATAAGCTATCTGTCGACGAAAGGTTGAAACTTATCAATGAAAAGGTTGGTTTTACCGATGATGAGATTAAAGTACTAAAGAATTTTGGTTATTTCAAACCAGAACAGATGGACATGTTAATCGAGAATGTAATAGCAAATTACCAACTACCATATTCGATCGCATGTAATTTCAAAGTCAATGGAAAAGACTACCTTGTCCCGATGGTCATTGAAGAACCTTCCGTTGTAGCGGCAGCGTCGAATATTGCGAGAATGACAAGAAAAAAGGGAGGTTTTCAATGCGAAAAAATCAAACCAATCATGATTGGTCAGGTTCAAATTGTTAACATTGAAAATACGGACGAAGCTGTAAAAAATGTAGAAGCTAATAAGGATAAAATTATTCAAATGGCAAATGAGAAAGATCCCATTCTTATTAAGTTAGGAGGAGGTGTAATAGATCTAGAAATTCGACCTCTCGAAACCATTAAAGGACCCATGATTATTGTTCATTTGTTAGTGAATGTATTGGATGCGATGGGGGCAAATGCAGTGAATACCATGGCTGAAGCAGTCGCACCTTATATAGCAGAATTGTGTAATGGTAAATACCTTCTAAGAATTATTTCCAATTTAGCGACTTATAGAATTGCAAAATGCCGTGCGGTGTTTGATAGAGACATGTTAGGCGGTCACGAAGTAGTCGAAGGTATATTATACGCGTATGCGTTTGCCAAAGCGGACCCATTTCGAGCAGCAACGCATAATAAGGGTATTATGAATGGTATCATAGCATTAACACTCGCAACGGGAAACGACACTCGTGCAATCGAAGCGGGAGCACACACTTACGCCTCATTAAATGGATACTCTCCGCTGAGTAAATTCGATGTAGATTCAGACGGTAATTTAGTAGGTGAATTGGGACTTCCACTAGCGCTAGGAATTATTGGTGGATTAACTAAAACGCACCCTTTAGCGAGAATTTCTTTGAAAATACTTGGAATTAATAATGTAGAAGAGTTATCTCAAGTTGCTGTTGCTCTTGGGCTTTGCCAAAATGTAGGGGCTTTACGCGCTTTAGCAGCGGAGGGGATTCAGGCAGGACACATGAAGTTACACAAACGAAAGTTAGAAAAAAGTTCTTAGTATCGAATTTCACACTTAATAGAAGTCAATTAAAATTATATTCTTAAACCAACTTTTTTTCTATATCATCTATAATTTTCTCGCAAGCTAATTGAGCGGATATAATTGATACAGGGACGCCCACTCCTGGATGGGTATAATGTCCTGCGTAATAAAGGTTTTTAACTTTTTTACTTTTATGATGAGGCCGAAAAATCGCAGTTTGGCGTAAAGTATGAGCTAGACCAAGAGCTGTTCCCTTGTACGCATTGAATGTGTTTTTAAAATGTTCATGTGCTACTATTCGCTTAACCACAATCGCGTCCCTAATAGATTCACCAGTTATTTTCTCAATTTTCTCGAGAATCTTATTAAAATACGGTTCGCGATGGGATTCAAGATCTTCTAGATCAGGGGAAACTAAAACTAGAATAGTCATTAGTTCTCCATCGTGAGGAATAAGGGATGGATCCGACTTAGAAGGAACGGTTATATAGATAGAAGGGTCTTCTGGCCACTCGGGATTTGAAAAGAGTTGATCGAAATATTTGTCCCAATCTGAATTGAAATAAAAATTATGATGTAAGAAGTTGTTTAATTTCTTGTTAAGCCCAAGATATATTAGAAATGCAGAAGGAGCTATTATTTTCTTTTTCCAGAATTTTTCAGGATAAGACCTGTGTTCTTCATCTAAAAGTTGCATCTCCCCATGGTGGTAATCTGCCGTGTTTAAAATTATATCTGCGTCGTAATCTCCTCTATTGGTAACAATTTTTGTAGCTGTATTTTCTTCGGTAACGATTTGAATAACCTCTGTGTCAAATTTGAAGATAACTCCGTATTCTAATCCCACCTTCATGATCGCATCTACAACGCTGCCAAAACCACCCATTGGGTACCAGATACCAAGATTCATGTCAACATGTGCAAGCATAGAGTAGACGGCGGGACTTGTTGGTGGTGAAGCACCAACAAAAGCTACATGATATTGGACGATTTTACGCGCTTTATCGCTAGTAAAAAATGCTTTTGCATATTTATCCAACTTGGTGAAAATTTTGAGTTTTAATCCGTCAACAACAAGCGTTTTATCCATTAAGTCTTTTATACTCCAGTAATCCTTGTAGAGAAATTTGTTAATTGCTATATCGTACATTATTTGGGATTTATCAATGAAATTCTTTAATTTCTTCCCTCCATCTACTTCGAACGTATCGAAAATTTCGTAGTTTTTGTTTATATTGTCCATAATATCCAAATAATCGTTTTCACCGAAAAACACTCTATAAGAGGGATCTAACCGTATCGTATCGAAGTAATCTTCGGGTTTCTTATCGAACATGGCGAAGAAATTATCAAATGCTTCCAACATCATGTACCATGACGGTCCCATGTCAAAAATGAAACCCTCTTCTTTCCAAACCATGGCGCGTCCTCCGGGTCTATCGTTTTTTTCAAGTACCGTAACGTCAAACCCTTCTTTTGCTAAAATGGCTGCGGATGATAAACCTGCAAAGCCCGCTCCTATAATTATTACTTTTCTTCCTTCTTTATCATTCATTTTAATAAATCTCTTATCTTACCTTTATTGAATACTTTAAGATTGTTGAAATTATCTTTCGCTTAGATGGTTTAACCTTTTCTTTGTAAACGATAAATGGATCACTCCTAATTTTTAATGCGGTCCATTTATACATTTCTGATGCAGTTTTTATTGGAATTAGGTACCTTTTTGGAATAAATTTAAATCCACTTTCTGCCTCATTTTGCCACTCAAGGTAATGGTCGATTTGAGCTTTGATAAACCTTTCAAACTCCGACTTTTTTTTTAATGTTTCTTCTTTTGTCAAGTTTTTTAAATCAAAACCACTTAAAGGAAGATATTGTCTTCCTAGCTTTATGTCTTCCTTAATATCTCGAATAAAATTTATATACTGCATTGCTCGACCTAACCTTTCGGCAGAAAAATACGACTCTTCTGGTAAATCCAGAATTTTGGCCATGAACAACCCGATTACTTCTGCAGATCCATAAATGTATTCAAGAGTCTCCTCTAATGTGCTGTAAATCTTTTTTGTCAGATCCAACTCCATCGCATGCAAGAAAGCATCTACCCATTCCTCTTTAAATTCTTTTCTTTGCATTAGTTCTACGAAGCAATCAATGATAAGGTTATTCGTCTTCTCCCCTGAAAGCCCTTGTTTATACAAATTCCGAAAATTCTCAAATTCTTCCCGTTTTTGAGGTATTGTATCAACGTAATCGTCTGCAACCCTCACAAATCCATACAAAAAGAAAACATCTCTTCTAACAGACTTTGGAAAGAAAATACTACTGTTAAAATATGTTCGGCTTCCCTTCTTAAAAACTTCACGATGAATGTCTGGTATTGGGGTACCCATATTATTGTGTGATAAATTTTAATTTTTTTATATTTTGTGTTTTAAAATTATTAATAATTCGTTCCATTGCTATGCTGAGAACTTACCATTTTTTAATTTTCAAACCGATTAGTTCCGATCTCAACCGAGGCATTCTTCCCGTTAGCTCCAACTCGCCATTTTTTTTTGAAATATAAATATACCATTAAATAGAGCGAAAGCATCGAAAAGTTGTAGAAAAAGTCCTCTAGTGGAATAGTAATTACTCTAATTCCCCAAATAGCTTCGGGATTGTATAATACAATGGGAACTGAGGTTAGGATATAGTTAGTGAAAAAGAACGGAATAATCGTGATGATTACATACATCCAATAAGCTCTGGCTTTTAAAATATGGGGGTACAACCAAGAAGCGATGATAAAGAACGCACCGACAAAATTAAGCACAATAAAAGTGTACCCTTGTACTACGAAGATAAAAGATATTCCAATAAAAATAAGTCCAATTACAGTGTATAAGTACTTATTGAAGCGAAGCTCCGTGTCTCCAATTATGTAAAGAATTGCCTCGTAAATGAATATACAGGAGTATGGGGCTGTTATAAAGAACAAAATTTCCTCTAAGGGCAAGCTAAGTAGATGAAAATCAAAGATGTATAGAGGATTGAAACTCCAATGCCCGATGTATGTTACTGATACATCCCATACGATATATATAGAGCTAACGATTAGTATCGACATAAGTAAGGGTTTCCACTTCTTGTAATATTGAATTCGTTTTTCAAAGGAAGCGGTAAGAGGAAAACTGATAATAAGTAAATTTACTAAGAGGTAATAGAACCACATCAAATGCTAATAAAGGAATTTTTATTATATACTTTGGCTATATAATTTATTAGAGATATAAGGAGGTTCTTGTTCCTACCAAAGAAGATATACTCCCTCTAGTGTATGTAGATGACGATCAATAGAACATCTTATCTAAAGCATGCAAATATTGTATAAGGCAAAATTTTATTTTCAATTTTGTTTTATCAAGTATCGATTATGGTAAATTTTTATAATTTCATGCCATTTCCGCTAGCATTGATTTTAAACATAGGAATTATGATTCTCAGTGCTATTTCTATGGAGGGTGTAGCTTGGTTTCTCCATCGGTTTGTGATGCACCAATTTGGTTGGTACCTACACGAAGATCACCATAGATACACCGAGGGAAGATTTGAAAAGAATGATCTTTTCGCAGTATTTTTTGCCGCATTATCCTTTATACTAATTTTCATCGGATTTTTTGGTGAAAATTTCCTCCTCTGGATGGGATTAGGGGTCGCACTTTATGGCTTTGGATACTTTGCCTTCCATGATGTGTTATTTCATAAAAGAATAAAAAATACATATCGACCCAAAAAAGGGTACATGAAAAGGATATTTAACGCTCATTCGTATCATCATCAATCTACTAACGCGAAGGGACCAGGCTATTCATTTGGTTTTCTCTACGCCCCCAAAAAATATAAAACTTTATCAAGATATGTAAAACCCACTTAATAAATTTAAATAATCATGAATGATTCAGATAAAGACGATTTCTTCTTTAATGTCGGAATCGATTCAATGGGATTTTATACATCAAAATATTATGTTGATCTCAGAGAATTAGCAGAAGTTAGAAATGTGGACCCGAATAAATATTTGAAGGGTCTTCTCACAAAAGAGATGCGTATTCCGGCTCAGGGAGAAGATATCGTAAGTATGGCAGTAAAAGCGGGTCAATATGCATTGACGAAAGGTAATATTGCTCCAGAAGAAATTGATGCGATTTTTCTAGGGACAGAAACAATGACATACGCCGTAAAATCGGTTTCTAACATAATTTCGGAAATTCTGGGTATTTCAATTAACTGCGTTACGCAAGATGTATATAATGCATGCGCAGGTGCAACTCTCGCAGTTTTAAACGCTGTAGGATTAATTAATAACGGAATAATCCACAAAGCCCTTATAATTGGCGCAGATATTTGTAGCTACAAACTGGAAAGCCCAGGAGAACCTACTCAAGGAGCAGCAGCAACGGCGTTAGTAATTTCTAAGAACCCTCGAATTGCTGTTTTTGGAAAAAAATTTGGTAAATATTCTGCCAATGTCTACGATTTTTATAGGTTACCATATGAAGATTACCCTGTTGTGTACGGCAAATTTTCGATTAATTCCTATATTAAATTTCAATTAGGTGCATTTGATGACTTCTACAAGCACGCAGGAAATATTTTACCAGATTATATGGTTTTCCACTCTCCCTTTGCTAAATTACCTTTAAAGAATGTACAAAACCTTCTATTAAATAGATGGGACTCTCTTAAGAAAATATTGCTTAGAAATGCGACAACCGCTTCTATTTCCGCTAAAATTCACGAACAAGCTTGCGAATACTTAGAAGATTTGCTTACAACTGTCCTAGAGGCTATCAAGAACACGGAAAATATGCACGATACAGATACGCTTAAAGTAGAATTGACAAAAAGCCTTTCAAATAAAGTGTTGCCTGCGCTTAATGTGCCAATGTCGATCGGAAACATGTATTCTGCGTCTATATGGGCTCAATTAATATATATGTTGGAAAGCGTTGTAAGCGAGAACGATTTGATCTATTTTGGCTCTTATGGTTCAGGTGCAACCTGCATTTCGGGCATGCTTAAAGTCCTACCTTCATTTAGGGAATTTAAAGTTAAAGCCCCAACAGTAAATGACTTTATTCAAAATAAGGAGCGCAAATCCATTAATGACTACGAACAAATGAGGAAAAAAATAGACGCTACAACCGTCCTATATGCCAATATCAAACCACACCCATCCAATGAACATAGATTCATTAAAATGAGTGTCTGTGCCGAAGGGTGCTTAGTATCTAAATTGGAGGGTCTTGATTTTTGCCCAACAGGGAGAAACGACTCTTACAAAAAGATGCTTCCTATGTATGCGGTGGTAACCTCCGATCCCTCACATGATTTTGACGAGAATGATGTTTTATCCGACTCTATCGTTAGAATTTCTGCGGATGTTAAAAAAGGTCAAACCGTCGAATATAATTTGCTTCGCGCGGGAAAGAATGAACCATCTCTCTGTGTAGAGAATGGGTATATTAACTGGATTCCTACATATAAGCCGCTTAATTATCCTCTAGATTAAAATTAATCTCTGATTTTTATATTTCTCTCTTCCATCCAATTTTTCAGAGAAGATCCGATTACCAACGAGGCTTTTTTAAGTTCTTCAATGTCCCTACTCCCTGTTAGAAGCATTGCGATTTTTAATTCTCCGACAATATGTTCGATGAATTTTTCAATAGAAGTTTGTCCTTCTAGTGCCACCATTAAAAAAGGTCGAGCTAACGCAACAAAATTCGCTCCAATTCTTAACGCCTTTGCAACATCAATGCCATTTCTAATTCCCCCGCTTCCAATTATTGATATGTCTTGAAAATCTTTTACCGCAGATCTAACCTCAATAATACTTGCCGCGGTAGGGATTCCCCAGTCCCAAAATAGCTTTCCAAAATCCATTTTGGACTTCACACCGTGCTTCTTCGCCCTGAAATATTCTACCCCAATCCAACTGGTCCCTCCAACCCCTGACACATCAATGACATTAATTCCAATTTCAAATAGTTTCTGTGCCACTTCTTTAGAAATACCACAGCCGGTTTCCTTAATTACAATTGGAACCTTAATCTGATCTTTTAGGGATTTAATTTTTTTAAGTCCTCCAGAAAATATTTTGTCCCCTTCAGGTTGAATAACTTCCTGAATTACATTTAGATGTATAGCTACCGCATCCGCTTTGATATTCTCAATAATTTCATCAATGTAGTCAAAATTATCAGAGGTAGCCACTTGAGCTATTCCAATATTTGCGATTATAGGAACATCAGGTGCACATTCTCGAACAGCTGAAAAAGAAGATTTTGTTTCTGGGTGCTTAAGAATAACTCTTTGACTTCCCACCATCATTGGGATGCGATATTTTTGAGCAGACTTTGCTAGTGAAACATTGATTTTTTTCGTTAATTCTGTTCCACCTGTCATTGCTCCTATAAAAATAGGTGCCATTATCGATTTTCCAAGAAATTCGCATGATACATTGATGTCGTCTAAATTTAGCTCTGGCAATGTATTGTGCACGAGTTTAACATACTCGAGCCATGTTGTATCGTGACATTCAACATCCTCTGTGCTTACCAAAAATATATGCTCGTCTTTTCGATTTTTTATCGGAATCTTTGATATTTCCATAATAACATCTTATGAACTAAATTTTAATAAAGTAATTCAATTTTTTAGGTTATGAGAACTCCAAATTACAAATCTAAGTATCAAAAAATCGAATGAGCAAACTATTTTCAGGTAATTTACCTCTTTAATAAAGTAGAATTACAGATTTATCGCAAGTAAATTAAACTATGATACGATCAAAAATTTGATTAATTACCATTTATTATTAAGACTCAAATAAGGATAACACCACAGAACTATTAGAGGAGCATGTAAACTATGATGAAATTTGACAAGTTTACTATAAAAATTCAGGAAGCAATAATGGCTGCGCGTTCTCTAGCCCAAGAAAGAGACCATCAGCAAATTACCCCTGTTCACTTGTTAATAGCATTAATCGACCAAACGGAAGGCATCACCACGCCATTACTAAAAAAGTTAGGAATTGACATTCGGCAATTACTAAGCGACTTATACAACGAATTAAGTAGGTTCCCTAAAGTAACTGGATCTGGGGCGACTGATGTTGTAATTTCTAAAGAGTTAAGTTTTCTTTTCGATAAGGCTTGGAAAGAAGCCGAAACCTTTAGAGATAAGTTTTTGAGTACAGAACATATACTGTTAGCAATTAGCGATTCGCAATCGTTGGTCACATTTTCAATTTTGAAGAAACATGGAATCACGAAAGACCGTTTGTTAAGAGCATTAACGACAATACGAGGAAGTCAGACCGTTTCCGACCAAGATCCAGAAGGAAAATATCAAGTAATAGAGAAATACAGCAGAAATTTAACGGATTTAGCAAGAAGAGGGAAGATTGACCCCGTAATCGGTAGAGATGACGAGATTAGAAGGTTAATGCATATATTATCGAGACGAACTAAAAATAATCCCGTATTAATTGGTGAAGCAGGAGTAGGTAAAACAGCTATCGTTGAAGGCTTAGCACAAAGGATTGCTAACGGAGACATACCTGAATCTCTTAAAGAAAAAGACATTTTGGCTATGGATTTAGGTGCTATGATTGCCGGTGCTAAATATAGAGGTGAATTTGAGGATAGGCTTAAAGCATTTCTAAAAGAAGTCGAAAAAGGAGCTGGAAAATATATCTTATTTATCGATGAATTGCATACTTTAGTCGGAGCAGGAGCAGCACAAGGTGCTATAGACGCTTCAAATATGCTAAAACCTGCTTTAGCAAGAGGAGAATTAAGATGTGTTGGAGCAACCACATTAGGTGAGTATCGTAAATATGTTGAAAAAGATGCGGCGTTAACCCGCAGATTTCAAACTGTTTATGTTGGAGAACCTTCGGTCGAAGATACTATAGCTATTTTAAGAGGGTTGAAGGAAAAGTACGAAATTCATCACGGAGTACGTATTACAGATTCGGCCATAATCGCTGCGGTTACATTGTCGAACAGATATATATCCGATAGGTTTTTGCCTGATAAAGCAATTGATCTGATGGATGAGGCAGCGTCTAGACTAAGGATTGAAATTGACAGTTTACCTACTGAAATTGACGAGATTGATCGTAAGATAATACAATTAGAGATACAAAAAGAAGCTCTCAAAAAGGAGAAAGTCAATCTAGTTAAAGATGAACTAAAACGAATTGAAGAAGAGTTGACCAATTTGAGAGAAGAAAGCGATAAGTTAAAACTTCAATGGAATAGTGAAAAAGAAATCATCGAAAAAATAAACAACATTCAGAAACAAATCGAAAAAACCAAAATCGAAGCAGAAAAAGCGGAAAAACGAGGAGATCTCGAAAAAGCCGCAGAATTAACATATGGGGTATTAAATCAGCTAAAAAAAGATCTCAATCGTTATAATTCTGAATTAAATAATGTTCAAACTAATAAACCAATGCTTAAACAAGAAGTTGAAGAGGAAGATATTGCCAGAATTGTATCACAGTGGACTGGTGTTCCAGTCTCCAGAATGTTAGAGGGGGAGAGAGAAAAATTATTGAAAATGGAAGAACGATTGAAACGAAGAGTCGTCGGCCAAGATGAAGCGTTAACTTCCATATCCAATTCCATTAGAAGAGCGAGAGCAGGAATCCAAGATCCAAATAGGCCAATTGGCGTGTTTATTTTTATGGGACCAACAGGCGTTGGTAAGACGGAAACTGCAAAGGCTTTAGCAGAATTTTTATTCGATACTGAAAACGCATTACTAAGAATCGATATGTCTGAATTCATGGAAAAGCATAGCGTGGCTCGTTTAATTGGAGCTCCTCCAGGATATGTTGGTTATGAGGAAGGAGGGTATTTAACAGAAGCTGTAAGGAGAAGACCTTATTCAGTTATTTTATTTGATGAGATTGAAAAAGCTCATCCCGAGGTTTTTAATATTCTTCTACAAATTATGGACGATGGAAGGTTAACCGATGGACATGGTAGGACAGTAGACTTCAAAAATACAGTTATTATAATGACAAGCAATGTAGGAAGTGAATATATATTAAATGCTAAAGCAAATAAGGGAGAGATTAACAAAGAGTTAATCATTGATGGATTAAAACAAGTTTTTAAACCAGAATTTTTGAATCGCGTGGATAACATAGTAATATACAATTTTCTGAACCAAGATTTAATAAAAGATATTGTGAGCATTCAAATTAAGCAACTTAACAAAATTTTAAGCGATAAAAAAATTAAGCTGAGTTTTACCAAAAAAGCAGAAGAATTTCTTAGTGAGAAGGGATACGATCCAAACTATGGTGCTCGACCGTTGAAAAGAGCAATTCAAACTTATGTATTGGATCCATTAGCTATAAGATTGCTAAACGAAGAATTTCAAGACGATACCGTTATTAAAGTTGATGTTAAAGATGACAATCATTTAATGTTCGAACGCTTCACTTAACCAGTATTAGATTTACTTATCCTTCTGCAAGTACTTTTTTCTTTATAATTTTTCTCAAACTAACGCTTAACGCTGATTTAGATTTGCCTAATAATCCCGCTAAATCTTCCAGAGATATTTTCCTTGGAATTTCAAAAAATCCGTGCTCTATTGCTTTATTGAGAATAACCTCTTCTTCGAATGATAGCTGATGCTCTTCTCTTTCAAGATTATAGGGAGAGTTCCCTATTCTGAGTAGATCGAATGTAATTTTTTTCTCTTCAAAAATAGTTAAAAGTTTGTCAATGCCCTCTCGCGTGGATATTAATTTCCAATATGCATACCCATCTCTAACATTGACAGGGAAGTTAATTAATACGCCACATTTTATCACTGCGTATAATAAATACGGATCGTAGGTTTTTACGTTAATTTTTACCCTCGTCTCCTCGTTTTCTAACACGCTAAATTCAATAATCGACTTGTGATTTTTAATCAGATTGACAATATCTTCGATTTTATAATGAAAAATTTCAATGACCGCGTTACCAATCGTTTCTTCGATGTTGTAGGGCAAAAAATATTCTATGCGCATTTTAACGTCTCGAAACTTCGAAAAAACATCCGATATCCAAATATCGCTAGGAAATTTGATCTTAACTCTTGCGAGACTGGCATTCTGGGTAGACATAGTTCAACTAGTAAAGTGGATTTTATCTTAAAAATAGTAATATTTTATATCCTAATTCACTATCTTAATCCATGAGTGGGAGTGAAGACCTTCTAGGTATCTGTGGAAGCCCTCGGAACCAAGGGACTGAATTCGCGGTTCGATACGCTTTAAACTACGCTAAGCAAAAGTTTGGATTCGAAACGGAGTTTTGGACCGTAAGAAGCAAGGTAATTAAGTTCTGTATTCACTGTGATTATTGTATCAGGGAAAAGCAAGGATGCGTCCATAAGGACGATGTCGTAGAACTCTATGAGAAAATTGAAAATGCTAAGTACCTTTTAATTGGAACCCCTGTTTTTCAAGGAAATTTATCAGGACAAGTGAAAACTGTTATGGATAGAACTAGGGCTTTAGTGGCAAAAAATCCATCTGTTTTTAAAAATAAAATAGGTTGCGCCATTGCGGTCGGAGGAGACAGGGCGGGAGGGCAAGAAATCGCAATTCGCTCAATTTTAGATTTTTTCCAGCAAAATCATGTAATTAGTGTTTCAGGGGGTGCATTTGGTGCAAATTTAGGAGCAAGCTTGTGGACGCGTGATCAAGGAAAAAAAGGCATCGAGAAGGACGATGAAGGGTTAAGAGCTATTCGAAAAGTGATTAAGCGATTGGCTGAATTTAAAAGCAATTCACAATAAAACTACAGAGGAAACAAATTTCGTGACTCACAGTATTTAGTAAAGCTTGTAACCTTTATCTACTCCAAACACTCTTTATAATATAACGCTCCATAATTTGTTTGGGAAGAAATTTCCTTTTAACTTTAAAACTTTTATTTAAAATCTTACGAGATATCTTGCATATGGTAAATTATAAAGCTATTGTGGGCGACCTTCAGAAATATTACTCGGACGCCACGCATGTTGTTGTTGTAAGTAGGACAGGGAAAATAATGTATTCAACTCAAAATTGGGATGTCACAAGCGACATAAGCGCAGTTTTAAAAAGTTGGGCGAGCGTCACGGCACAATCTGTTACCTTGAATGGAATTCGTTACTCAATTCTTCAAATGGAACCTGAACGATTCATTGCAACAAATCGCCAAGATAAGGGACATTTAATAGGTGCAGCAATACCTGATGAAGATATCTTCGTTGTTGCTCATATAAACCACAAAGCAAAGGGATGGTTTCATATGGCTTATCCTACAGTTGCTAGAGCTGCAGCTGCTATGAAAAAAGGAGCACAAATCGAATATTTAGGCCCTAAATCAAAAGTCTCGAAGAAAAAGAAAAAGAAAAAAGAAAAGAAAGATAAGAAGAAAAAGAAAAAAGGCAAAAAAACAGAGGAAATTACAGAAGTTTCTGAGGAACTAACAAGGGGAACTAGTGAAACTTTAGGAACAATATCGATGTCGCAAGAAGTAACACCAACCTATCCATCAATTGATCCAAATTTAAGAGTTGAGATCGAAAGCTTCTTACAATGGATAAGAGATCCGAACGGTTTATCGAGTTATATCTCTTTTTACCTTTCCCAAAACGATTTTGAAATGATTTCTAAACTTGCTGAGATTTACGGGGAGCTTTACAGAATTTTTTATCCTTAACTTTTATTAACTGTCCTCCGATTGCGAATAAAGGAATAGAAAAAAAATTATTCTATGATAATTCCTTTTTAAATCCAATAAAAAGCACTATAACTCCAAATATAGCGATGATGTGAAAGATGTCGTTATGTGGCGAGAAAAGAAATTCGTTACTTGGTCCAAATGTAGTAGATAAACCTAACATGCCTCCTATAGCTTGAACGACTCCCGCGATTATAATAATGATTAATCCAAGAATGAGATAGTTCGCTAGCTCTTTACCATCTTTTCTAGCTTTAAACGAAAAGAATAAAATTACCACAGCACAAATCACGAGTAGGAAAACCCAAAGTAGGAACATCCAATTCAACAGTATCCCTAAAATGAGGTAAATAACCACTAAGACCACCGGTATAGTTATCAGCTTTTCATAGTTTTCTTCTCTTTCGTAAATCATAACCCCAGTTACCAGAAAAATGAACGCCACCCCTCCAAATATATAAGTGGGAATCCATAAAATATCCCCAATCGTAATAGAGGTCATTCCGTGTGATAATGCTCCGAACATCGCAAATAGCGCTGTCGATATCAAACTCCCAATCCACATCAAGGTCGTACGAGGTCGCTCCCCCTCAATCTTAAACCAATAATATAAGAGCAACGCTGCGAATAAAAATCCCATAATCGCTAGAATCCCGTCGGTAACAATCGTCACAGGTTCCATAGGTTTGTAATCATCTATCATGATAAGTTATTATATGACTTTTGGAATATATATATTCTCAATGAAGAAAAACAAAAATATGTACTTTCTATTGCCAATCCTAAGTTAAAAGTATTAAAATATAACCCGTTATACTTATCGAAATTAAGGATTATTTACTAGAAAGGATTAATTAAAAAAAAATAGGAAAAAAATCAGAAGATTTTCTGATTTAAAGGCAAGGTTATACCATTGAAAGACATCTTTTCAGGATAAAAAAAAATAAGTATTAAATCATAAATTTTCTTCGTTTTCTAAAATCTCTATTGTTTTCTATCTAGTAGAAAAAAATAGGGTTGGGAGTAAACCTCTCTTTATTTAATCTTCTATGTTAAATTGATCTCTAATTATGTTAATAGAGTCGGAAATACCTACTTTATAATCTGGAAATAAAGATCGTGACTTGGTTGTTTCATCTTCTATGAAAGGTTGTTTCCACTTTTTTGAACAGATAGGAATGGAATTGTCAACAAATAGCACATCATGATCTTAAAATCTATAATTACATACGAACGCCCCTATTTCGTACTATTTTGTTTTAGACTTATATATTTACAAATTATTCAATATTTTCCCTTCGAATATCTAAATAAGGAAATGTTCGGAGAAGGATTTTATCAAGTTGCTTATAAAGATCCCTGTCAATTATGATCGTATTTTGAATTTTATTTAGAGTTTCTTTGGTAATGGAATTTTTAAAATGATTTAGAGACTTTTTAAGATAATAATTAATCCTAGAGGCTACAATAGCTATAATCACATTTTCTTTGGCAATATGAGATAAATGAATTTTATACGATTTTGCATCAATATATCTTAGCTGAGCGCTAGTATCAAGAATTTGGGGAATCAATGATGAAATCGCTTTAATAACTCCACTGATAAGTAATCTATCTGTAGATTGAAAATAAGTTAAATTGATATTGGATATATGTCGATGATAAGAGACGATACCAGATTTATTAATAATAAAGAATTCATGAATAGGAAATGGAAGCAGATAGATATAATTACTATGAATTATATAATTGCTAATTAAGAGAATTATACCAATTAACAGAATAACATCAGCTGAATTAAATATTTCAAGAGATAAAGGGTCTAAAGTGAGATTAAAGATGAAAGCTAAATCCTTTAGGAAATATAAAATATTGCTTAGTTGAATCACAATAATTGAAAAAAGTTCGATCTGAGCGGCTCTCTCTTTTATTCTTTTATTTATTTTCACACTTACTACTAATGGATATGTAAAACATAATAAACCAAATATATCACCAATGAAAAATTTCAATAAGTTGATCTTACTTAATTCTGCGGAAGAAATAATAAATTCTATAAGAATTGTAGTTAAAGCAGCCACTCCAAAAACGATAATTATAGTGTAGCGCCGAAGATCTGGTTTAAGAGAAGAAAGTGCTTCATAATGCAAAAATACTGCAAAAAATGAAAAAACTAGGAAAATTAAACCAATATTATCCGTAAATAGCAGTATTTCAATTGATAAAGGATGATTTGATAAGATAAATTGTGGGAAATATGAAATACTAGAAAGTAATGAAAAAAACACAGCAACTGTTAAATGAGGGATAGATTGGTTTTTTTTGCTTCTTTTATACAAAAAGGTTGATAAAAGAAAAACCAAAACTACTGTATATACAAGATTTAATGAAAAGTAAAAGATTTTATCAGAATTAATTTTAATTACCTATTGTCGGAAGTTGATAATATCAAAAAATTGAATTTTGATAGTAATAATATAATAATCTAAATCTCCTTTATTTAAATCTCCTCTATTTATAATTTTTTCTTGATAATCAGAATCATTAATTATAGTGAAAGTAGAGATGGATGGAAAAAGCGATAAACTCAAGTTTCAGTGAGAGACTATTGAGAAGCTTCGAGAGTTTATAAGGATCTGTCACACCAACATCAATTTTTATTCGTTTTATGTGTTGATCGAAGACTTTTGGGAATTTTCTGGAGAGGAATTAGAATCTATGAGAGAAGAGCTTAAACAGATACACAAATCGTGCAAGCTATATGGCGAAGAAACCAAGTCCACTTGCCCTTCCCTCGAATTTCTTAAAACCATTTTTTAGTTTTTTTATTTGCTTAACTATTTATTAGATTTCTTCTAAATCTGTAGTAAGATATATCATTTCCCGTTCTGCGAGCTTTTAGAAGACTTTCTGGAATATATATATTCTCAATTAAGAAATAGTCCAAAAAAATAGAAAATGCGTGCTTTAAATTAGTGAATTTTACTGTGAATCTCTCGTCAACAATAATAAAATGTGTAATTCTTCATCTACCTTATACGATGAAAATTGAAGATTGAACCAAGCTAGCGAATCATCTTTTTTTCTTAATTGCGTTTTTAATATGGGTAAAACGCTTCCTTCTTTTCCCGATTTAATTTGAGCAATTGGCACCATTAAATCCTTAAGATCAAAAATCTCAAGCTCAGAATAATTTTTCCCAAGAAAATCTCCGGTCTTGTAACCTAATTGCTGTTCGATTATTGGATTACAATCAGTAATTTGACCATGTTGGTCGATTACCATCGTCGAAATGGGAGAATTCATAAAGATGTTGCGATATTTACTCTCAGACTCTTTTAATTTGTACTCCGCTTCTTTTCGTCTAGTTATATTTCTTAGTATGCAGAGAATCACATTTTGTTTGCCATCCTTCACAGGACTCGTATTAATTTCAACCGGTATTTCTTTTCCATCAGAATTTTTCACACTTGCTGTAATTATTGCAGGAAAAGATAATTGATCGGGGTTAAGAACTGGTTGTCTAGCTGCACCATAAGCCCTTGTAATTTTGAGTTGCCTTAAATGAGTTCCAATTATCTCGTCTATTGGGCGAAGGAGTAATTTACTCGCTTGTTCGTTTATATTAATAACAATACCAGTGGTTTTGTCGATAATAAAAATCGCATCGCGTGCAGCTTTGAATAGCGAACGATATTGTAATTCTGCGTCTTTGAGTACATCTATGGTTGGTTTAAACAATTTCATCAATAATATTACTGAATTATAAATGTTTTCCAGCTCTCTTATTATCGAAGCTTTATCATTGAGATGCTCTTTTAAGTTGCTTATATTCTCAAATATAAAATTGTTAAAGTTTTCTATTATCGCATTTGGAATTCTATCGCTTAAGAAAATGATTAAAGAAATCGGGAGTAAGCCACCTCGGGTGTTTTTATCGTGAATGAAATCAAAAAAAATAGCTGCTTTAGCGTTAAGATGCGTAAAAGGAAGGATAAAAGATACTTTTTCAAAACGCTTACCCCCAAATATGAACTGGGAGATTGAGAAACATCGTATTGCTATCACATCAGGGTCTTCGAATGCGTCAAAAGGAAACATAGCCTTTATTTCTAATCCAAGAGAATCGTCCCAGCTACTAAATATTATGCCCACTTGCGATTCTTGGGATAAGCTGAACCCTTCAGAAAGCTTTAAGGTCAGCCAATTAAAGGCTTCGACAATTCCTTCGTTATTAATAGCACTTGTTAAAAAGAAGTTAATTGGTCTATCCTTAAGCTCATATATTCCGAGCTTTAACTTTAAATCTTCTATATCGGGGGTTACTAAATCAATCTTATTTCCTAAAATAAGTAGTGGTAAATTAATTACCTGTGGATAGTTAGATATCTTATGCAATATTGCATACGCTTCCTCATACTTCAACGTATCGCTTACATCAAAGATAAAAACTAATGCGTTTTGATTTTTGATGTAGGGTGTCCAAAGATCTCTGAATTTTGACTGACCAGGAGTGTCGTAAGCTAATATCGATAGGTTATTAAGGAATATTCTAGAAACATCGACATTAGTAGTTGGAAGCGTTCGCATATCCTTCGTCTTTTGTATACTCTTTAGTACAGTTGATTTACCGGCATCAGAAAGCCCGAAAAAAAACACGCTAACATCTTGATATTTAACATTAATACTCTCCTCTGGAAATGTTTTAAAAAACGCAGAAAAAATACTTTTAAACTCCGATTTTTTCTGAAGTGCTATATCGTCAGATTCTGTATTTGACTGAAACGCTTTATAACCGCTGTCAATTCCCTCTAACTCGTTAGCAAAGCGGGTTAATAATTCTTCCGATAAATTAAGATTTATGTCTCCTTCCTTAATTACTATTGAGGCAAGTAATACCTGCGTTCCTCCTCTCGCATTTGGATTTTCTATGTTAAAAATAAGATTTGCGCTTTTAAACCCTTTAAATATATGGACAAAAAAGCCTTCCTCGTAAAGATCCATTAACGAAGGAATTTGTTCATATTCGTTAACATCAATAGTTTTTGGCGCAAATAGGAATATTTTTGGTCCATAAAAATTATCAAAATGGCTAAGAATCAGAGTTTTCAGTCAAATGCACCAATTTAGTATAGAAATTAAATATTTTCTATAAGTGTTTTCTTTGCAGATTCAGAATCAAATCTCAATAATTCTTCTACTTCTCTTTTAAACTCATCAAAATTTGAGCTATATCTATCATATAATTCTTGTAAAAAATCAATGAGTACATTAATTCTATAGTAATCAGCGTCTCTTCTACATTTAATTACAATTAAAACACCCAATTTAGTATCATTTAATGTAACTATCTTCGCGTCCTCGAGTTCCGTTACTTTTATCTGATTTTCATTTGAATTTAACACAGCTTTCTTTATGTGAGATAATAGGCTTCCAAGTAAGGCAGTATCATATTGTTCACTTCCTTGAACATAAAACTCGTGTTCGTATATTACTTGCCCGTCTTGTTCTATCATCCAAACGCCGTGTAAATCAAACATTATAGCAAAACCGTCTTATTCTTCTCTAGCATTTTAAATTATTGTAACGAAACTTTGTAAAAAACCGTGAAAATACTCGTTTTAAATATCGAGAAATTAAATTTTTTAGGTATATTTTCAGAAAAATTTTCTGACAAATCTAATAGTTCTTTATCCTCAATTTCGAAATTTGGATCGCACTTATGTAAAAATACTGAAAGCTGAATTTGGGCGTCCATATCTTCAAGTCGTTTAACTATTTCTCTATAATAATTTAAAGCTAACTTAAATTTTTCTTTTTCTTGCACATCAATTACAAAAATTACTTTTTGGGTTCCCGTGAGATAGGTATCAAATTTTTCCAAATAAACCTTGCGATATTGCTCCTGACCCCCAAAATCCCATATGTGGTATATTGTACCATCGTCTTCAAATTCGTCTCGCTTTATCCCTTTGGTGGCTTTTAACGAAGCGTAAGTCAGAAGATTTGTTTCTTTTTGTAATGTAAGAACTATTGAAGTCTTACCACTATTACTTAAGCCTAATAGGAGTATTTTTATTTGATTATTTGACATGATTAGTTATCTTCAAGAAAAAAGTATTATTTGTGTGATTTAATTTCAAGAATTTATTTTAAATGTCCTTAACCGTAAATGAATCAAAAAAAAAGAAATATAAATATGTATGCAAATAGAAAACGACAAAAAAAAGAACAGGAAGAAAGTATTTCTATAAAAAATTCTCTGATAATGAATTAGAATTTCATCACTTTTTGAGATCATACGAAAATTCTAATCATGAGCAACTGAATGAAAAGAATACTAAAAAGATAGAAAAAAGCTCATGATATAGATTAATTAATGATTTAAGTTTTTACTAATTAATACTTCTGCAAGTTTAATGGCATCAGAAGCATTCATAGCGTAACCATCTGCGTCAATCTCTTGACTAAGGCGAGGATCAAGATTGAAAGGATATCCACCAACTATAATTTTTACACTTGAATTTGTCTTTATGATGTTTGATATAAGCTCCTCTAACTGAATTACATGGGTCATCATAGTCGCCGAAAGTGCAACAACTTCTGGCTGGACTTTTTCAATTTCGTTGATTATATCAATTGAAGGCGTATTTGCCCCTAAGTAAATTGTGTTCCAACCATTCATTTCAAAAAAGTCAGCTATCATCCTTATTCCGATTTCATGTAACTCATTTCCCACACTAGCCGCAATTAAGGTTAATCTCCTTTTCGTGACCTTGAAAATCTCTGGAAAGAAGTACGCTATTATAGATTGAGTAGCAGCGGATGTGAAATGTTCTTGAGCTACACTAATTTCGTTTAATTCCCATAATCGTCCCACTTCATTTTGAGCGGGTTGAAATATGTTTAAATAAATATCCTTCAAATCTACTCCTCTTTTAATAAGATTCACAATAGTAATGAAAGCTTGCTCTTTGCTTCTTTCCAAGAGTAAGGATAGATATTTTTTAGCGTCAACATAATAAGGATTGTCCTCAGAAATAAGAGATTTGCTTGAAATTTGAATATTATCCATATTTTTCTCCTCAAGCTCAAGAAAGTCGTTAAGAATCTCACGATACTTTTCAGGAACAGCTTCTAATAGTGTCATTCTAATCGTTAAATTACCCTTTAATAGTGCCGCTACTGGTATTTTTCTAGAAAAGAATATAGTTTTTATCCAGTTTATGTAATGTCTAAGTAAATCCTTATTATTTAGCCTGATAGCATACACGATATAGGCTAAGTGAAGATCGAGATACATAAATAGATCTTTAACAGGTAATACAGCTCTGGATGAAGTATCTTGTTTAGGTGCTTCTTTATACTTTTCAATAATTAAATCTTGTAGTGAAACGAAATTTTTTACGAGAAAATTACTCAATTCTTTATTGATATCTGTCATTATAATTCTCTATAATCTAATATACAAATTTAAGTATTAACATACAATCTATTTTTAACTGAGATCTAAGAATTTTTATTAAAATGTTTCACTCTATTCTTGGAAATTTTAGATATTCCTTGCTCAATAATGATTTATTTTTCAATTCGTTTTATAGATAAAATAATTAATCAATTATCACATCAAACTGAAAAAAAGTAAAAATCTAAAATAAAGAATAAGTTAGGACTTAATTTACGCCAAAAAGCTTTTTAGCTTCCTTTTCTCGGAGTCCATCAATTCCCCATAATTCTTTAAACCAGTACTTTCCTTTATGCATAACCACTGGGGTGTTAACAATACATCCATCTTCGTCGCAAAAGGTACCTACGAAATTTCCATCTTCTAATAATTGGTGAACGAAATGTTCGTCATTAATGTCTTCTTCAATGTACTTTACATCGTTTTTTTTAAGCCAAGCTTTTAATTCAGCACACCTATGACAATCAGTTTTTGTTATCACTATGGGTAACTGCATTTCAGTCATAATAACTACTTTAACCTCTTTTCTGATTTTAATAATTTTAATATAAAAACTCAGAGTAAAAAGTTTTTTATTTCTAAATTATAAATAGTTTTTGTATCCATCTGGTCGTTTCCGTTGCAAACTCAAGTTATATGACAATAAAATTTGATTAAAAATATCAGGACTTAAATATAATTGATAACGTGGTTTCCATATAATTTGGTCGGTATCTTTGTCTCTAAGGCCTTTAGAATTTTGTCTAACAGTACTTGGGATATTGAAAAATTCTCTAATTTCCTCGAAAAATTCTTTTTTTGAGTTTAAAATTCTTGCTGACATTCCTCCACTATAATTCCCATCTCCATTGTAAAATCCATTAAGAAAAATCAAAGATAATCGTCCCTCATCCGTAGACATTAAATCTCCAAAAGGGTTTTTAATTTTAGCTTCATTAATTAGTTTTTTGGTTATTCTAGGAACTTTTCCTGAATTTTTAAAATCAAAAATCCCTAATTTTTCTAAATCTCGCCACATTATTCTACAACCAAAGAATACTCTTGAGCTATTTGTCCCTCTTATTTTGTTATTTTCTTTCAATAAGTATGTTTCATCAAAAATTCTTTCATGCTCATAACCCACAATATCAGCAAACCGCTCAGCAATAATATGATCTTGTCTCTTTATCTTTAATTGTATTCGATAGTGAACATTACCTGGTTGAGACACCTACCCATCTGAACATAACCAACCTAACCAATACATAACCTCCTCATTATAAATATCCTTAAACAGATTTGGATTGGTTATAGTATAGTTTTGGTTTGGGTATAAAAGCCTATCAGGATTGCGTTCTATATACTTATCGCAAATCTCTAATGTTTTTTCAGCATTTTTACCTAATAATTGCTTTAAATTGTTTTTCACTAAGTTTATCTTCTCTAATGATAAAATAAAATAGTTATTTTGATGCATATAGCACATCATTCCGTAGCCGTAACCAAAAATAATGGCTAAATCTTCTAGATTTGTTCTCACACTATATGAAATTTTTCCCCGTTCGATTTTAAGATTATTAATAAGTAAAGTAAATGAAGTCTTCCCAATTTGGTGTAAATCTATCTGTACTATACATTCATTTGCCCTAGTACCAAATTGGTGTTCTAAATTAATTTTAAACTCATTAAGTTTTTTTTTAGGAAGGATGAATTTGGGATTATTTCTATGATATTTTAGTTTTTCTGAAACATACCCATCCCAATACCCCCAAAATCTAGATATAACTTGATTAATAACTCCCGTGTGGGCTCTATTAATTGGGCAAGGATTTAGTAAGTACATCTCTCTTGGATATTTGTTTAATTCTTCAATAAGCTCATCTAGTAAATTCTTTGAATTCATTATTTAGACTATTTACAGGAGATATTTTAATCCAGTAGATTTGACTAAATAATAAAACTGAATACCTTTATAATTTTCTAAAAAACTTGGCGCTTAAAATTAGCTCAATAATATAGAAAGCATCCCTAATCGAATTATACAAGGTCTCAGAATAGGATTGATAAATTAAAATTATGTTTTAAAATCTTTTATAAATAAGAATATTTATATAAGAAGAGGAGATTAGGAAACTGTAAGTATGAATACTATTTAATTTAGACGACAACACCAAATTCTTAGTTGAGCTTATTACAATTTTTTTCTACAATTAAAGGTGGGAGCTTCAAGTCGCTGATCTCAATGTGAGGTATAAAATTAAATAGGGTGAAGAGGGCAAAAATCAACGTGTACTAAGTACACTAACCAAAAAACAAAATCCAGTTGCGAGTTATGTCCCCCATGCTAACTAAAAAAATTCTTGTTGTATTATTGTTAGAATGATTCTCTTTTTAAAATTATAATATTAGCAAGGATATAAAATGATAAATAATGAAATTAGATGTAATTTAAAATTGTTGTGGTCTTAATTTCTTCCTGATTAGATGTCTTGTAACTACTAATAATGATACTACAATGGTTGAACTAAAGATAAATATATCATAACCAGGTATCTCTCCACTAGTTTCACTTGCTTCAATTTTGAACTCTTCGCTATAATCATAACTCGAAGAGTCATCATAGTCAATTATTTTTACTTTGTAATTTGATCCTTCCGCAATATCTTGGCTTACTTGCCACGAATACGTACCAGTATTCTCAACCTTATCCTCAATTTCTAATATTCTTGTGGATTCTCTATATAATTCAATAATAACGCTTGAGATGTCTCCCTGTGAAGTCCAGACGATATCGTATGAAATCCCTGTTTTCCAAATTGTTGATGTCTTCGGTGTTATTATTGTGATTGAATCTTGAATATCTCCGTCATCACCATTATCGCCATCCTCACCATTTTCGCCATCCTCACCATTTTCGCCATCCTCACCCGAAGTGTCTTCTGATATTGAAACCGTCATTGAACCGCTGTTATCATCCTTTTCAGAATCTGCAAAGAACAGGTATAGTC
>JAHPYY010000166.1 GCA_019058515.1 Promethearchaeota archaeon | reverse complement strand
TTTTGCGAGTTCGTCTGTTCTTTCGTCGCCATTACCGTATTTTGGTGCCTTATTTCTCAATAATTCTTTGAGTTCTTCTGCCCCCCTGAAATTGTTACGAAGGTGCTTAACAAGTTCTCCCATTGTAACTAAATTTTCTTCAAATACCGCCCAGCGAATTGCTGCAAGTGAATTCGTTACAGTACCTAATCCTTGAGCGCCCATTGGATTATTGTTATAAATCGCACCATTTCGAGTTACATCCAAACCACGCTCTAAGCAGCCCTCAATCGTCGATGAAAGCAACGGGGATGGGAAATACTCTGCAAATGCCTTGTCTTTGAGTTCAGCTTTTTTAACGGCCAAATCGATGGCAAATTTCAATTGATCGACGAACGCTTGTTTTATGTCTTCAAAAGTATTAAAAGTACTCGGATTGGGGGTTTTTGCTCCTACGGTTTCATTGCCAGTCAAAAGTGTGCGTCCTTCGTTTAACGCCATGTTAAGCACTACAGAAAACCAAATACCATTTCCAGCTGTATAAGAAAAGTCGTTACCAGTGCCATGTGGTTCCACACATCCTACTAATGAATAATTTCGGGCATCTTCTAAGGCATATCCCGTTTTCTGAAGTTGAGGTACTAAAATTTCGTCGTTATGCAACGCCATTCCTGAAGTATGTCGAAACGCTTCTATTGCCCTTTTTACGAACTCATGGGGTGTTTTTGAAGAGATTCGTATCGAAAGCGTGTTTAACAAACTTTTCACATTTGATATAGCCTCTAAAAATAAGTAAGAAACCTCATTCGTCGCATCCATTCCATTTTTATCGACTCCTCCAATTGTTATATTATTTTGTCCCGCTATGACAACGGTAGAGAGTTTAACTAAGTATTCTTCAATTGCTTCAACAGCTTCTCCGTACATTAACCGTCCTTCTGCGATATCTGCTCTGTAATACGGAATAAGATATTGATCTACTCTCCCTTGAGAAAAAATATTTCCTTCACCGTAACTCATTTCCATAACAACATTAGTCATCCATATAGATTGAAGGGCTTCCATGAATGTATTGGGGGGAAACGCAGGCACTCTCCTCGCTCGCTCAGCAATATCCAACAATTCTACCCTTCTTTCTTCTGAAGCGGTATTCGCCATTTCAAACGCCAGATCTGCGTAGCGATTGGAGTAATCGCAGACGGTTTTGGAAGTCACTAGAACTGATTCATAAAAACTTTTGCGGATTTCGTAGTTTTTGTCTGCCTTTTTGAGCTTTGATAGTTGATCCGCAGCGATCTGCTCAATTCCCTTGAATCCCATTTTTAATACTCGTGGATATCCGGGAATTGTGTGACCTTGCATTCCAGCAAACGCAAAAGTATTAGTTCCTCCTAACGAGAACATTGGAATCTTTGGTGCTTTATCATCTTCTTTAATTAAACCTGCTTGTTTAAACAGCTCGTTTTTCTTATCATCAAGTGTCTTCCCCTTCCAGAAAGGAATAATTTCTTCTTTCATTTCTCTAAGTTCTTCTTCCGTAAGTGGTTGATACCTCTCAAGAAGACTATAGATAGAACGGAAGTATGCCTTGAGCTTTGGATCGATCGTATCATCTAAAAGAAAATCAAAGACTCCGACCTTTCTTCCTAGTTCTATTTCCATAGGATCAGCTCTTACTCTACTCGATTTCTTACCTACAAGTAACTCGTGATCGTCAATCCTGATAGGGATACATCGCAAGAATTCTTCTAATGCTTTCGCTTTTTTCATAGCTGGAGGTGCGTTTTCCATTTGCTTGTATATTCGCGTATAACATCGTGCTCGTTCAAGATCGAATTCAAAAGGATGAGATAGCATCTCATCTCTTATCTTTCCAACCCTCTCAGATGGATTACCTAGGAGAGGAGATTGTATATAATTTTGAATTACCATATGTCAATAAATGACCATCGTTTATTTAAACCTTTGGGAAATAATATTTTAAGTTAATTTATTTCTTTCAATTTGCGATAATCAATACTATATGAAATATGTTCTTGATATTATTTCATTATTAGTTTGATGAGGACATTAAATTAATAAATTAGACGAGATATAGAATTATTACTGGAAAAACATATCAAAACCAAGAAGATTTTTAATGGTTCTAAGCCAGATTAAACGAAAAATCATCAAGGACAGGTTTAAATTTTTATTATATGAAATTTGTGTCTGCTTTTTACTGATCTTTTGCGTTTCAATTCTGGAATGGGTTATTATCCCTATCTCGTTAAATTCTGAAATATTTGGGATGTTATTTTATGTAATTAGAGCAATCATTGTATTTTTCGCAATTCTAATAACTATATATTTGATGGATAAGTATTTTAGCTCTTATGAAAGTAAATTGAGGAAAAAATCAAACATTTCTACGTTTAGTGGTTATATCATGTTATATAGAATCTCTAAAAGTAATTTTAAGTATCAAATCTTATATGGTGTCTTACTATTATTTTTGGTTTTCATTCCTTTAGATTTCTTGTTATATCTTTTAGTTCCTGAGATGCTTACTTATCATTTCTATTCAATGGGATTGAATATTTTAAATAATTACTTGTTCATAGATGATTTTGTTATTTTTTTAACATTATTAATAGTAATACAGACATGTATTGTGTTTACTGAAGAATCAATTTATAGGGGTTTTGTACTTAAAAGAGCGAGCGAAAAGTTTAATCCAATCTCGGCCGTATTGATATCTGCATACTTCTATTCTTTTTCTGTCTTAAATTTTTTTATTAATTCTTTTTACATAAATTTTAGCATTTTATATCCATTTATTTGGTTTTTTCCATTATTTATCATTGGAATAATTCTTTCGCTCTTAACTCTAAGAAAAAATTGGCTTTTTCCAGCTATTTTCTCCCACTCAATGAGTAATGTCCTAATGATTTATATTATCTGGTGTTTTTCAAATGGGTGGAAATACATCGAAATATTACTCTTTATTTATTTCCCGTTATTAGTAATTAGCTTGATTTTACTTATTTATTATTACAATCGAATAAAAGACGGTATTTCGATAGGTCTAAAAATGTTAAAAAAATATGTAACAGACGATGATATAGAAAATGAATCAAAAAGCGACAAGTATCTCCGGATATTTGTTGATATTATCATTGGATTTTTTGTATTTATTGTCGGGTTATTAATTGCTGTATAAATTATATTAATTAAAAATAGGAAATTATTATGTTTCAAAAAGGAAAAACTCAATTCAAATTTAAAACATATAAATCAGACGCAGCCCCTTTTTTCTTCTTTATTGATGTATTTCCACTTGAACCGAATCGATTCGATCAACCACTTTTTTCCTTTCTAAGCCATCAATTAGAGAGTAATCCAATAATGCCTTTACCAATGAGGGTCGATAGAGTATTTAATGGCGATTACTCTATAATTATCCGCCCTAGCGAACCAATAACGTTTCCATTGAGCGAATCCGAACTTGCGATAATTAATCCGGAGCCATTTTTACAATTTGGTCTTGAAAGATTAATATATTTTACTGAAATTAGATCTCGAGAAACTTTGTTTCGTTCCTTAAAAAAAAGTGCTGTTGATCAATGGTGGGACACCACAAGGTATCTTTACGGCAATTTGCCTCAACTTGAAGAGGATTTCTCAGCATTTTTAAGAGCCTATTTGTATACTGTGTTTAAAGCTTGGGTAAATGGAGATGATATCGTTGGTGCTGCTACGGAATATTGCACGATTATAAATAATATTTGTAGGGATAGAATGTTGAGGAATAGTATATTAGTTGATGTTAATAAAAAACAAGAACAGGTTAAATTGTTTAAAGAAAAGCAAAAAAAATATAGAGAAATGTTCAAAATTCATAAAAGAACTGAATATCATCCGGAAATCATTGATATAGAAGTTTTTATCTTGTTAGAGAAGGATATTGAAGATCCTGAAATTAGTGTTACTTCAGTCAAGGAAAACCGAGGCAATTACAAAGTTGATGTATTAAAATACATTCCTCTCTTATTATATGATGATTTGCAGGAGTGTATGTTACAAAATCTCAAGCTACTCGAAATAAATGAGCGAGAAATGCTTGATCCCGCTATTCTATTGGATTCAAATGTGATATTGATAAAAAAATCGGACGAATTACTCAAAAATGAAATAAACGAAAATTACAATTGGTTAAATAATTTAACAAAAGGCTTCATCACATCAATATTTAATTCCCTAACCACATCATTAAATAAATTAAGCGAGAAGGAATATAATAAAGAACTTTTAAGAGAATATTAATATCTTTTTTAAAATTCATTAAATAAATTTAGTTTCTTCTTGATATCTTAACACTATTTAAACAATTACAAATTCTTACCTATAATTCAGCGATTTCCGTTGGTTAGAATGTATTTTTTATTAAATTCGCTCGCAAAAGCTGTGTTCAATATTAAAAAAAAAAAAAAGATTCAAAAAAAAAGTTATTAAATAGAATTTTAAAATTTTATTTTATCATTACTTTTCTTTTCCGTAATATCACGTAAGCAACTCCAGCGAGAGATAAAAACCCAACGATTAAGATAATGCCCGTTTCATAACCTGGAATTTCAGGTTGAGGTCCCACATACTTTACATAGGCATAAGAAAAAGTGAAAAAGTTCGAATGCCATTGGGCAGTAAATTCATTATTGATAGCATAACCTGTTTTCTCGTTTGATAAGTATATGGCAGGGAATTGATAATCTTGACACCATCTGGCTAATTCATGGTACAAGCTCTCTTTTCCAGTGTCGTTTTGGAACCATAATCTTGAAATTATACTATTGCATGTCGTATTGAAATTAAAGCCCATGTTACTATAACCAGCATAAGGATAGGTTGTATATGGAATAAGTGCGTAATTATATGGGTCTGTGATATAAGGTGATGAAAAGTAATAGTCTGAGATCACCCCATAACTTGGATCGCTAAAAGGTGCATGTTGGGAAATGTATGAGCTTCCTAAATAAGCTTGGATGTATCCAAGATCGTTTAATCGGGCGTGATATGGTGAAATAGCAAACCCATCGACTGAAAACAATGGAAAAGTGTATTGTGTTATTACAGTGTATGTAGTTGGTTCATCTTTAGTTTCATCTATATCACATCCGATATTTTCAAGAGAAGAAACCAGAGTGTTATAAGAGGGTATATGCGCCTCATCGTAATGGTACTCAAATGTATAGATCGGGTTAGCACCGTTTGCAACTGCTTTCCAGTCTGCATCCGAGCTTAAAGCAGTCAAACCTCGATTAGCACATATTGGACCCCAAAAAGGATCTTCAAGAAGCGTCGATCTAGCTATGGCGAGATTGTAATAAGCGAGAGGTATAGATGCATCGTAATATTCATGCTTAGTTCCCAATAGACCTCCAGAACGTACTGCTCTACCCGCTTTACCGGTATTGAGATAAGTATTGTAATCATAAGCATAGGATAAAGCTTTTCTAAAAGCGCGATTTACTCCATTTGCGTCTATAGTTTTAGCATAATAACCGCTTGCGTCTACAGAATTTCCCAAGCCAGCCGGTATCTTTAATGTGCTTACATCCAATTCGATATCTGACCAATATTTCAAGTATGTCTCGTCTATGCAATTTAACACGATGGTTTCTCCGTAGGCTTCAACCCCCATATCGACATAATTCACTCCAGAAATAGCAGCAACAGTGCTATAGTCCAAAGGTTCCCATACACGATCAGTTGCATAATCAATATCTCCTGTAGTCAGTGCTGTAGTTCTTGCGTTATATCCCGCAGAAGAATGCGAAAACTGCTCCAATCGTACCTCTGGGACATTAAACCATCCTTGAGCCTGTAGAGTTGCTGCGTTCCACCAATCATCGTTTCTCGTCATTGAGCCTGTTCCGCTTATAAAGTCGTGCCCCTCAAAAATATAAGGACCCGTACCTATTAAGTGTCCTGGAAAAATACTAGGATCATCTTGAGGAAAGGAAGGATTATCTCCATATCCCAAGATAGGTGTATCAAAATAGTCTTTGTAAGCTGCTATGGAAATAAACTCGAAATTTGCTAAGTATTGTGGACCTGTACTCCAATCGTTAAAGTATACTCGAACCTCTCCTCCTGACTGTTTATCGTCGAGGATCGTCACTTTTTGTACTCGAGGAAAGCGAGAGCTTAAAAGTCCGTTGTAAGATGGGTCTGCTGATAGTCCATATTCGGCGTAAAGTCCCGGTGTCAAATCTGCAACGTTCCAACTGCTTGTTGCGTAAGGAGCCCATTCAGTAGTACTCATCCAATAAATATATCTCGTATTACGTACATTTGGATCATAAAGATCAGGAAGGCAATCGTTGATATCTCCCAAAATGTAAAAGAGCCTGTCGATATTCCATTTACACACTGTTGCGTTCCAATCCGAACCGTCGTGGAATTTAACATTTTCTCGAAGTGTAATATCCATATAAGCGATTCCATCATAAGCCATGAATCCTGAAGCAGTCATTTCAGAAGGTCTATTATGAACAGTCCAACTGGTGGCAAGTACAGGTTCTAAATTATCAATGTTTCCTTTATCGGCTTCTAACGGCCATATATATAGGTTTTCAAGTGTATTATACAAATAATAATCACCGGAACTAGCAACATAAGCTTCCATACTCCAATGATAGATGTCGCGTGGTCCACAAGCTCCTACTGTAAAAACGGGAACATCTTCCTCCTCTTCAGCCAATACTGTTATTGTTGGAATTGTAAGTAAAATCGATGAAGTCAATACAAGAGCTATGAGCAAATTTTTTGATACTTTTTTCATTTTTAGTTTCACTTTAGTGTTCCTTTATTGGATTCGATATCCAATAACATAGATTTTTAAACAAATTTAAATTTACAATGGTAATTTAAAACGATTAAATAAACGATAGTAATTTATTTAAAGGTTTCTCTTCTATCACATTTCGTAATTATTAATTTATCATTTTTAGTCATAAACTCAAAGATTTGTATATATGATCGTTGAAAATAAAGAGAAAATTATCGCGGAAAGAAATAAGTCTCAAGATAAACGCATTAAAATTAATTGGGGAAAGCAAGGGGGAATTTTTTTAGCCTACATAATTGTATTATTAGGGTATTATGGAATAGTCGCAAATTTCACCATGTATCAAGCCGAAAATGCATGGTTATCATTTACAGAAATGGACAGAACAGTGCTTTTTTGGACTTTTAATGCATATGAAAAAACATTTTTTTTACCATTGCTTCTATTGTTTTTTACTTGCTTCTTTATGACCTATAGAGAAGACATTCCACATTATGGAATAAAAGCTTCAATTTGGCTCGTGCCATTAATTATTGCTGAAGCGTTTGTATTATATACAATTATGTTTGGTTTTTCACTCGAACCACTCATCTTCCAATTTGGAGATGGGAGAGGTTATTTACATATATTAATATTATTCGCTACAACACTTATCGGCGCTTTAACCGGTATGAAAACAAAACAATTTATTATTTCGAAAAGAAAAATTTAAACTTCTTCTCATTAATCTTTTGGTAAATGAGCAGTTTAAGGGAAAAAAGAGGCGTGAAAATTTGGCAAGAAAACAAAAAAATATGATAAAATATATCGTCAAGCGTATATTGATGATGATTCCAATGCTGATCATAGTTTTAACACTGACTTGGTTTTTATCACGTGCGATGTCAGTTAATCCCGTTACCAATAGATTAGCGGGTTCGTTAGATGATCCTTTAGTGTACGAAGCAGAATTAGAACGAATTGGATATTACGATCCGTGGTATGTTCAGTTAGGCAAATATTTCTTCAATTTTCTTACCGGGGATTGGGGTAATTCGTACTTAGTTATTAAAGATAAACCAATTATCGAAATAGTATTTGCTATTTTTCCCAGAACAATAGAGTTAATGATTATTCCGATCGTTTTAAGCCCAATTCTTGCAGTTAAGCTTGGAATTATTTCATCGACTAATAGAGATAAAAAGAAAGATGTAATTATTAGAACTCTCGCGATTTTAGGTGCGGGATTTCCGGTATTTTGGATCGCTTCGATGGCTCAAATCTTTTTTGGCTATTTGTTAGATTTAATTACTAAAGGAAGTCTCGATTTTCCCGCTTTTTACGCAAATTCGTCAGGATTAAATAGTATCGTTCCCGAGGGAGCACCAACAACCGGTTTTCGCATTATTGATTCCATAATTTACAATGATCAAGTGTATTTATGGGATACATTGTTACACCTGTTTATTCCAGCTATATGTATAACTTTTGTTTCGCTAGCCACAATAACGAGACAAACTAGATCAAGTATGTTAGATGTTTTAGATCAGGATTATATTAGAACTGCACGAGTAAAGGGAGTGTTGGAAAAAGATGTCACCAATAAACACGCTCTTCGTAACGGATTAATACCCGTTAGTAACCTCATTATTGGAGGAACAGCAACAGCCTTACTCGGTTCCTTTTTTGTTGAAGTAACTTTTGCTTACGAGGGTTATGGATATTTCATGGTAAAAGCAATTCTTTTAGGAGATTATCTTCTCATTAACGGACTACTCGTTATTGCAACCATAATAATACTTTCTGGAACATTAATTGCCGATGTAATGTATACTATTATAGATCCTAGAATAACATACAGATGAATTCATCATGCGTTAAGGTGGTTTAAAATAAATGACAGAACAAGAGCAACAATTGGAAGTTGTAAACCTTAAAGAAAATGGATCAAAGAGGAAAATGCGATTAAAACAATTATTAAGATTCTACTTAATCCCTGGTTGGCGAGATCCTGAGTTTACAGCAATAGAAAATGAGATAGAGAAGGTAAAATCCAAAAGAAGATTATTTCGCCATCTTCTTAAACCTCTAACAATTATAGGGATACTATTATTGCTACTTATCATTTTTATGGCGGTTTACTCTCCTTGGTTAACTCTTATACCATTACAGGAGGTGTTGCCCCCTCATGTACCTCCAGGCGGAGTTCCTTTTGCTCCACCCTCAATAGAACATCCCATGGGAACAACCGAGAACGGATATGATGTATTCGCTAGAATTATTTGGGGTGCGAGGACGACTATTTTAACAGCCTTAATCCCTGTAATAATATCAATAGGTGGAGGTCTTATATTGGGGACAATTGCTGCGTATTTTGGTAAAGCAGTTGATTATTTATTAATGCGTTTTGTCGATGTAATGTACGCTTTTCCTACTTTAATCCTTGTTATTATTCTTGCACCAATGTTGAGTGAAGACCTTTTGACTACTCTTATAGTATATGGAATTCTATTCATCCCATTAAATATCAGATTCATGCGATCTATTGTCCTACAAGTCAGGGAATTAGAATTTATTCAAGCAGCCGTTGTTGGCGGAGCAAAGAAATTTAAGGTAATGTTTAAACACATCGTACCAAATGCACTTTCCCCCATGCTGATATCTTTTTTTGGGGGTGCAGCTGTTGCTATTATAGGATTAGCAGGTTTAGCTTTTTTAGGCTTTGCTGATCCCACAGTTCCTAGTTGGGGCGTAGATATTATGACGGCACAATCTAAATATAGCAATTTATTTGCTTCAATTTGGCCAGGAGTATTTATTGGAATAACAGCGATTGCTTTTATTTTAATTGGTGACGGATTGCGAGATGCTTTAGATCCGAGATTAAAATTATAAAAAAAGGAGATAAAAATATCAGATCTATCATTTTTATTCAGTATCGGAGTTCCGTTTAATTACGGAATGGCTATAATTGAGTCTATAATAGCATTATTCCTCTTATACTTAATAGCAGTCTTGATTAACAAGAATATTTCAGAGGAAAAACAAGTTCCAATGAAAGCGCATAAAAGATGTACAGCTATATCGGTCTTAATTCTACTAGGCATTAACATTGGTATCCGGAGTTTATTAGAGACCATATGGGGCTTTATTTATTTCTTTGTAATTTTCACTACAGATTTTTTCATGTTTGGTATTACTTCGATTATTTATATTATTATATATAAGAAACTGTTTTACAGATTTTCACCTGATAATAAAGCACAGCTTGATACCAGTTCTTTTCTAAGAACATTTAAAAAATTCACATGCTTAATCTGGATAATTGCCGCAATATTTATCACTATTCCACTATTAGGAATTAGAATTAACCCTCCAGATGTTTTTGAGTTAGGATTCTATTGGGCTGCTTTAGCTGTGGGAATAAATATTGGTTTAACGACGGTAATTAACAAACTTCGCTCAATTGAAAAGCGAATTCCTAGCCAATCCTTAAAACAAGCGATGCTTTTAGGAGGGTTTATATCGTTTGGAATTTGGTCTGTACAACTCGTTGTTTTTGAATTATATTTGAAGCGGGTGTTTGGAATAATATTATTTGAACAAGACATTCGAGTATTACTGGGTGTTATTGCTTTGATTTACATAGTTGTATTTTTTGTATCTTTGAACAAAAAATACTTGCCTGAAGCCAAGGAAATGAGCAAAATAAGGATTAGAAAGGTTTTTTCAATAAAAGAAGAACAAACTTCAAATGATATAAGCTCATTTGCAGCGGGAAAAAGAGGTAAAGCAATTTTAAATGTAGAAAATCTCACTACTTATTTTTATACAGAAGAAGGTATTGTTCATGCCGTAGAAGGCGTTTCTTTTGATATTTATGAAGGGGAAGTGCTTGGTCTAGTCGGAGAAACTGGTTGCGGAAAATCAGTGACCGCTTTGTCAATCGTTCAAGTAATAAGGCCACCAGGAAAAATAGTGAATGGAAGTGTCACTTTTAATGGAGAAGATTTATTGAATAAAGCTGAAATAGAAATGCTAAAATATCGTGGAAAAGATATAACAATGATTTTTCAAGATCCGCTTAATTCTCTTAATCCTGTTTTTAAAATAGGTAGACAGATATCTGAAGTATTTCTTTTACATATGCAGGACGAGTTGCTGGTTGAAGCTTCCAAGAATGAAAATGTAAGTATTTATAGTTTAGCCCGAAACTGGAGCATCGATTTATTAAAAGATTTAAATATACCGCATCCCGAGGTAATCATTGATAGATACCCACACGAGTTAAGCGGTGGAATGCGACAGAGAGTTCAAATTGCAATGGCATTGGCGTGTAGACCTAAGCTATTGATAGCTGATGAGCCTACAACCGCTTTAGATGTCACCATACAGAACCAAATTTTAAAACTTATGAAAGAGCTCCATCAGAAATACAAGACCACAATATTATTCATTTCCCACGATCTTGGAATTATTTCAAAAATGTGCGATCATGTTGCTGTCATGTATAGCGGTTCAATAGTCGAATATGGAAAAATACAAGCATTATTTGCCAATCCATATCATCCTTATACCAGAGGTCTCATAAAGTCCATTCCTATTGTAGGAAAACAGCAAGATAGGCTGAACGTCATACCTGGAATGGTCCCAAATTTGATCTATCCTCCTTCAGGGTGTAGATTTCATCCGAGATGTCAATATTGTTTCGAGCCTTGTGATAAAAAAATTCCAAAGGAGATTCTTTTGGATCAAGAGCATTTTGTTGCTTGTCACCTTTACGATTCACAATATAAAGATTCAGCAGCAATAACAATTAAAAAAGTAGGAAATATAGAATATCAGTTAATAAAATAAAAGAGAGGATATCATAACCTTGAGTAATCTGATGTTAGAAATTTTTATTATACTCCCGATTTTCTTCATTTTTGGTCTTATATTGACAAATAAATTTTTGGTCTATAAACAATGGGATAAATCTCCAAAAATAATGCTTGTATTGAATTTAGTATGGTTATTTTTAACCACCATTTTCATCTACATATTTGCATCAAGCTTCGATATAATGTTTTATTTTAAAATAATAATTAGTGGCTTGAATTTAGCTGTAGGGATTTTAGTATCTTGGATTTTATTCAGAAAAGACCCTATAGATTCAATAAAAACTATATCATTACTTCAAGCTGCATTATTAGTGATATGGTTACTTCTAAGCACGATTCCAGATCTTATTAGTCTTTATTTGATTACAGGGAATGAACAATTAGATAATTCTAAGCTTGCTTTTGTTACCTCTTTTTTATTTCTTTTTGGAATATCAATTTTTTTCGCATATTGGGGAGATAAGGTACAATTAGTAAAATTCAGGAGAACTTTTGCATTTTGCAGTATTACACCTGCGATTTATTTTTTAATATTATCCTTTACTATTGAACCTGTAAATTTCTTGACCTATAGTTTTATATACACCATTATTGGATTGGTAATCTCAATTATCTCTATCGTTCTTTTCAAAAGAATTGCTTATAAAACTATTGAATTTGGAGAATTAAGAGAATTAACGGTACACGAGAAAGGAAAACCTTTACTTGAGGTAAGAGATTTATACGTGCATTATCCTCTCTTTAAGGGCGTTCTTAAAAGACAAGTCGGTGTTATCAAAGCTGTAAATGGAGTCTCTTTTAGCATTAATACAGGAGAGACGCTTGGATTAGTTGGAGAAAGCGGATGTGGTAAAACAACAGTAGCTAAAACGATTTTGGGATTAATCCAAAAAACCGGAGGGGAAATATTATTCAAAGGCGCTCCTGTCCCCATTGAATATTCAAGTTATTTAAGGCAAAAAATACAAATGGTATTTCAGGATCCAGACGCTTCCTTAAATTCACGCCTAAAAGTCGTAGATATCATCGCAGAACCCCTCAGAAATCTCCTAGGAATTACAAATAAAGTCGAGATAAGAAGGCATGTTCTGAAATTGTTAGAAAAAGTCTCTTTAAAACGAGAACACATGGATCGTTATCCTCACGAGTTTTCTGGGGGTCAAAAGCAGAGAATTGTCATTGCAAGGGCATTAGCTTGCAATCCAGACTTGATAATTCTTGACGAACCCACATCTGCTCTTGATGTGTCTGTTCAAGCACAAATTCTTAATCTTCTTAAAGATTTACAAGCAGAATTTGGGTATGGATTTTTGTTTATCACTCATAATTTAGCGGTTGTAAACCATATCGCAGATCGAGTGGTTGTTATGTATCTTGGTAATTTTGTGGAGGTAGGTAGTACAGAACAAATCTTTAATAATCTTACACACCCGTATACTATTGCCCTTCTTAGCTCTCGTTATGAAATTGATCCGAACGATCAAGAAATAAAATTCGTAATTAAAGGAGAAGTACCAAGTCCCTTATCTCCCCCATCAGGATGCCCTTATAATCCTCGTTGCTCCTCAGATGCGCGTACAAAGGAATGCGAGGTAGAAATGCCTAATAAAATTAAAATTGAAGATGGTCATTATATTTGGTGTGTTAATGAACCTCCATCGTTGGAAAAAAAAAATCAAAAATTTAAGCAGGAAACTTCTCCTTGAAATTATCTATTATTAGTTTTTTATAAAATGTTTTAATTACTTAGTATAATTTTATTGTATAATGGTTGACGTAAAAGTAAAAACAAGAGCTAGAGCTCCAGAAGATAAGAAAAAGAAATTTGACAAAATATTAGAAGTTGGGAAAAATCTTTTTGTTGAATATGGTTCTCACGGATTTAGTTTAAGGCAATTGGCGAGTAAATTAAATATGACTAAATCGAATCTATATAATTATGTAAAATCTAAGAGAGAATTATGGTATGCTATTAGAACTCACTATTTTAAGGATTATGAAAAGGAAATTGCCAAAATTTTTAGAAATCTTAATGGAGATCACATTGAGTTAGGAGTTAAGTGGGCGGAATATTTTCTAGACTTTGCAGCCGCAGATAAAGAAAGATTTGAAATGATGTATTACATTAGAGCACCACCATCAAAAAAGATTGGTCCTTTCGAAAAGAAATATCGACCATTAGAACTTTTACAAAAAGGTGTTGATATTGTACTTAGAGCGGTTGCAGAAGGGAAGAATATAGAAAAAGATCCCGTCAAACTTTATTATTATATGTACGCTACCTGTCTTGGTGCAGCTAAAGTTGAAGCAGACTTAAATTATCTCAATCAATTTGCAGAAACAACGTCAAATGAAAAAAATTTGATAAATAGTAAAGAATTTCGCAAATTTTTTTTAAAAGAATATAGAAAACGATTAGAAAAAGCATATAAGGATTAATTCGAAGTATTTCCTCCTTAAATCCTAATATTGTAGCACAAAAAGATATATAATTTATAAAAAAAAGATATTCTTTTTCTGAATAAAATTTTCAGATTATATTTTGTTAAATTCTGTTCGAGCAATGATATCGTCTTGAAGCTCTTTTCGAAGATCAATGAACCGAGCGGAGTATCCTGAAACCTTAACCGAGAGGTCAGGATACTTCTCAGGATGCTTTTGAGCGTCCTTTAAGGTTTCCGTACCTACGGGATTAATCTGAAGCTCTCGCCCCCCTATCTCAAAAAAAGATTCCACTACATTAGCCATCTGTTCTAAACCTTCCTCCGTTGAAATCGTGGTAGGGGAGATTCTAATGTTAAAAGCGGTTCCATTCGTTAAAAGAGCGTCCTTCGTGGCAGAAGCTACTGATCGAAGCGTCATTGTAAGACCATTATTTTCAGTTCCATTAACCGGAGACATCCCGTTAGATACGGCCTCACCTTGAACTCTCCCGTCCGGAGTTGCTCCTACTATCATGCCTTCTTGGGTTTGCGTTCCAGCCGCAGATATAAAACATGGGTGGTATATTCCATTGCCTCCTCTTGCCTTGTATTTTCTCGTGATATCACATAATGTATACGCAACCCATTTTGCAATTTCATCTACTTTTTCGTCGCCATTACCGTATTTAGGTGCCTTGTTTCTCAATAATTCTTTGAGTTCTTCTGCCCCTTTGAAATTTTTGCGAAGATGATTAACAAATTCTCCCATGGTGAGTAATTTTTTTTCGAATACTGCCCACTGAATTGCTGCCAGTGAATTTGTAACCGTACCTAAGGCTTGCGCGCCCATAGGATTATTATTATATATCGCACCATTTCGAGTAACATCTAAACCACGCTCTAGACAACCCTCAATCGTTGATGAAAGCAATGGGGACGGAAGATATTCCGCGTATACTTTATCCTTTAACTCGGACTTTTTTACGGCCAAATCGATAGCGAATTTCAATTGACCAACGAACGCTTGCTTCACGTCTTCAAAAGAAGTGAAAGTACTCGGGTCGGGTGTTTTTGCACCTGCAGTCTTATTACCTGAAAACATCGTGCGTCCTTCGTTCAACGCCATGTTAAAAACGACTACCAAAAAAATTGCGTTTCCGGCTGTATAGGAAAAATCGTTACCAGTACCATGGGGTTCCACACACCCTACTATCGAATAATTTCGGGCATCTTCTAAGGCATATCCCGTTTTCTGAAGTTGTGGAATTAATATTTCGTCGTTATGTAAAGCCATCCCCGAAGTATATCGGAAAGTTTCAATAACCCTTTTTATAAAATCATGCGGCGTTTTTGAAGAAATTCGTATAGAAAGCGTGTTTAGTAAACTTTTAATATTTGATATAGCCTCTAAAAATAAGTATGAAACCTCGTTTGTCGCATCCATTCCATTTTTATCGACTCCTCCAATTGTTATATTGTTTTGTCCGGCTATGACAACGGTAGAGAGTTTGACTAAGTATTCTTCAATTGCTTCAACAGCTTCTCCGTACGTTAAACATCCTTCTGCTATGTCTGCCTTGTAATACGGAATAAGATATTGGTCTACTCGACCTTGAGAAAATATATTTGCTTCACCGTAGCTCATTTCCATAACAACATTAGTCATCCATATAGATTGAAGAGCCTCCATGAAATTTTTTGGGGGATACGCAGGTACTCTCCTCGCGCGCTCAGCTATGTCTAAGAGGTCTCCCCTTCTTTCTTCTGACGCGTTTTTCGCTTTTTCCAATGCCAGATCTGCGTAACGATTAGAATAATCACATACTGCTCTTGCTGTAATTTGAGTCGCTTCTAAAAAATTTTTACGGTACTCGTAGTTTTCGTCTGATTCCTTGAGTTTTGAAAGTTGATCTGCGGCCATCTGTTCTATTCCCTTGAATCCCATTTTTAACACTCGTGGATACCCCGGAATGGTGTGTCCTTGCATGAGACCGTTTGCAAAAATATCGCTCCCCGACATCGAAAAAAGCGCAGCTAATACATTTGGAGTATCACCTTCTTCAACTAAACCTGCCTCCATACAAAGCTCTCGTTTCTTGGCATCAATCGTCTTTCCCTTCCAAAAAGGAAGAATTTCCTCTTTTAACTCCTTTTCTTCATCTTCAGTAAGCGGTTTATATCTAGTAAAAAACGGATGTTTGGAGCGGACGAGTGCTTTCATTTGTGGATTTATTGAATTGTCTAAGAAAAAACTAAATGTTCCAAAATTCCTTCCTTGCTCTATTTCCATAGGATCTGACCTTACTTTACTTGATTTCTTACCTACAAGAAACTCGGTGTCGTCAATTCGAATGGGTATGCAATGTAAAAATTCTTCTAATGCTTTAGCTCGTTTAATTGTGGTTGGTGCGTTTTCCATTTGCTTGTATATTCGCGTGTAACACCGTGCTCGTTCGAGATCGAATTCAAAAGGATTAGAAAGCATCCTATCTCTAATCTTTCCAACCCTCTCAGAAGGTGTCCCTTTGAGAGGACTCATGTTAATCTCGTGGATTATCATATATTATGTGGAATATCATTATAGATATAAAACTTAAGCTTGAATATTCAAGTAATGGAAATCACAAAAAATATTTATTTAAAACTGAAATGCTCTTGAAAGGCTGATGAAAATAAATTTTCTTTCTTATTAATTATCCGCTGAATATCGAGTGATAAATAGTTTTTTCTATTTTTCTCAAATGTTCGTATAACGCACTCCGAGAAATTTCAAAATGATTAGCAATTTCCTTTGAACTAATCCTGCGAGGTATTTCAAAAAATCCATGCTGAACGGCATAATAAGCAATTTCTTTCTGACGATCCGTTAATTTTAAAAAAAGATTTTCGTAGTTTGGATGGATGTCAGATATGCTTAGAATCTTCAATTCAGATTTATAAAAGGAATTTAAGGTAGTAATCATTTCGTCGATATTTCTACTATCTGCTATAACACTTGCTAAAAGATGATCTTGATCTAGGATAATTGGAGGATCGAGAATTAGATTTAGTCTATCGAGAAATGTCTTCGTTTCTTTAAAGAATTTATGTTGAGAAAAGAAAATAAACTCATTTTTCTCTTTATTTTCGTTTATGACTTCTATTTGGAACATTCTAAAATGATCTCCTTCCAACATATTTGGATGCATGTTCTTGTCCTTAAATTTAACTTTCTGTGTTGCGAAGATTTGCTCATCATCGTGACGATGTATTCGAAGTAATTCGTATTTTTCAAATAGATCAAAAAAATCATACCTTGGATCTACAGGTAATTTTAAGACAACTTTTTTTAATTTCCTCATTTGTCGATCAAATTTGATAGAATTTATTACTTGAATATTCAAGCTTAAGTTTATTAAATAAATAAAACCTCTATTTTTATTAACTTTATGGTGCATTATCGAAAGTTTAATCAAAATTTAATTGAAAATTTAAATCAAACAATTTACCCATAAAAAACGATTTGTTATCATGAATGTTCAAGATTTTGCTGAATCAGACGATCCACTTTTCACCGAACCATATGTAGACATCGATGAGTGGCGAGATGAGCCGGTACGCCATCGATACATCCATGGTGGTTTTAAAGGTACTGATGCCTTGTTCTCATTTTACTTTCCATCTAAAGAGCAATATGACGGCCGATTCTTTCAATACATTATGCCAATTTCTGGAAACGAGAATCTTGCACAGAAACCAGATTACCCTGATCCTAGCTACTCGTTAGAGTTTGTGTTTGACAGCGGCGGTTATTTTGTAGAATCAAATTTAGGGAGAAAAGATATGTTTCCAGGTGAAGACGGTACTATCACTGGATATCGTACCAGTGCAGCTGTAGCGAAATACTCTCGCGTTTTAGCTTCTGAAATGTATGGTCCCCACAAACCCTATGGTTATGCTTGGGGTGGCAGTGGAGGGGCATATAAGACCATCAGTTGTATAGAGAACACAGACGGTGTCTGGGATGGTGTGGTACCATTTGTTCACGCTTCACCAATGGCTATGATCAATGTGTTTTCTGTACAAGCTCACGCAATGCGTATATTAAAGGACAAGATTCCCTCCATCGTCGACGCAGTAGAGCCTGGTGGGAGTGGAGACATATACGCTGGTCTAAATGAGGAGGAGCGAGCGGCACTTATTGAAGTAACTAAGATGGGATTTCCACCATGTGCTTGGTTCAATTACAGGAGGATAGCCTTTGGTTCTACTGGAGTTTTAACAACTCTCCTTGACCCGATGCTTAAATGGGACCCGACATATGTTGACGATTTTTGGAAGGAACCGGGATATCTTGGAGCAAACCCACCCCAATCACTCTTAGACGCCCGTATCAAACACGAAACAACCATCAGTAAACTTATTATACCTGAGGATATCAGAAAAGGTGGAGGTGCATTGTCGATATCTGCAGGGCAAGTTGGTAACATCACTGTCCCGGCAGGGTTTGAGTTAGAAAGTGTACCTGAAGGGGATATTCAGGGTGCTTCAATATTCTTAAAAAGCGGCGAAGCAGAGGGAAGCGTGGTTTACGCTGTTGCAGCGTTTAATAACATGGTATTCTTAGCCTATGGAGAAGAAAATTACTATCGCTTGGTAGATGTCAAAGTGGGAGACAAAGTGCTGATCGATAACTCTAATTACCTCGCTCTTCAAACCTATCATCGTCATCAGGTTCCATCGCCTGAATATTATGTTTGGGACCAGTTCCGAGGACCTGATGGCAAGTCATTGTATCCCCAGCGATCCGAGATACTCGGTCCGCGGCATGCAGCTCAGGGCGCGGGTTCGGTACAGACTGGAAAGTTTAAGGGCAAGATGATCGCAGTAAATATGTTAGGGGACGAAGCTGCATATCCTTGGCAAGCAGATTGGTATCGCTCAAAAGTCAAGGCCTCTTTGGGCGATAAATTCGATGATAACTACCGACTCTGGTTTATTGACCATGCAATGCATACACCACCAACGATATCACCATTAGACTCTCATCCAGCAATAACTACGCGAGTTATCAATTATAGTGGCATTTTACAACAGGCCTTACGCGATCTGAGTGCATGGGTCGAAAAAGGGGTGGCTCCCCCGCCAAGCACTACATATAAAGTAGTAGATGGCCAAGTGGAAGTGCCTCCAACTGCTGCAGAGCGTAAGGGGATTCAACCAGTGGTCAATCTTACCGTAAATGGAGGTGTACGAGCGGATGTGAAGGTCGGGAAGAAAGTTAAGTTTTCCGCTGTTATTGAAGCACCGCCAGGAGCCGGTTCGATAGTCTGTGTGGAATGGGATTTCGAAGGTAAAGGCGATTATCCAGTTAGCGAGAAGTTCAAAAACGCTAAAAGCAATATTTTAAAGGTGAAAACAACTTACGCCTTCTCAGATAGTGGCACCTATTTCCCAGCACTTCGCGCAACACTGCATAGACAAGGTGATCACGAAACACCTCACGCACGGGTCCAAAACCTCGGTCGTGTGAGGGTTGTAGTGAGTGGTGAGAAAAAACAAAAGCAAGGACCTGAAGGTAAAGAATTAATATTGGAATTAAAGGAGAAACCCGCAGATCTTCAAAAAATAATTAACAAGGTCTTTGATACAATTGGACAGCATACCACCGTAGTTCAGGGAAGTGAGATTTCAACCAACGAGATTGGACCAAGAACTGAACATTCTACAAAATTTGAAGTGGTTCCTTCTGTGGGTTCAACTATGTATGCCCTAAGTTTTGAAGAAATGGAGTCAGGTATCGGCGTTTTTGTGGAAATAGAAATTGAAGTCTCGGGAGCTTACAAAATGATGGCAAAAACCATTAAAAAAATGACATCAAAATCGATTAAAGAAAACGCGATCGAAACTATTAATAACATTTTACAAGAATTCGAATAAACTCTTTTTTTTCTTTTTTTATAAAAGAAATCGAATTTTTTTTTATAATAATAACTGCACCCATTTTTTGTTTTCTAAATACTTAATTATACTTTCTTTTATTTTCCAAACGTATCAATTAAAAAAAAAAAAAATAATTAGGGATAATGAGTAATACAATATTTAGGCTTTCTGAAATTCAGCAAGTAGAAGAATACTATCGGGGTGTTCGTCTTGACAGCGAACAAAATCAAAAAATCGATTCTATTGCGCAGTTTCTTTCCCAATATATTTCAATTTCGGTAAGGGCATTAAAGGGGTTTATACTGCGAGTATTAAGAAACATTCAAATCAAATATCAGGTGGATTTTGTTCAAGAAAGGAAAAATACGAGCATTAGCCTTGCTGAAAAAGTGGATGCAATGAAGGAAATACTTGAAATGCTAAAGGAAGAACTTACAAAAGTCCTAATCAGCAAAGAACAAGAACCCGCTCTGGAACAGGCATTTAAGAAGGTAATAGATTTTTATACAAGACAAATTGGCTAAAGTTAGCTTTTACAAACTATATAAAAAATTTGACCTCTACGGACACTGAACGACGCCTTGCGCCCACAAACATCCTCCACAAGTGGGGAATTTGTTTCCTTGGCAATCCTCTTCGTTAGATTTCGCCAATTCACAGCCACCACAATATACACAGGGAGCAAAATCAAACTCTTGTACTCGTTCTCGAAACTTTATGTGTTCAGGATCGTACCAGAGGTTGGATAAGTTTTTTTCTTTCACATTGCCGATTATCCATCGGCGTGAATATCGTTCACGACCCTGATAATAACTAGTATGATTATGAAGTAATGAAAGACATGGGCTGAATCCTCCGTCCCACCCAATAGCCCCTGATCCGCTTTCTATGAATGGACAACGATCTTTAACTTTTATAGAAGTTCTTCCTGTCCAAGTGTATGTATTACCGTATTGCATTAACTGAATAAGTGGTTCTTGAGTACATTCCATCAGGTCCATTAGAGGAATGCTGACTCTTGGCATCGGCTCCGGATGAGGAGCGTATATTACCGTGTTTTTATACAAGATCTCTTCACACATCTCTATGGTGTAGGGGAGGACATTTGAAACGACAAGATGGTTTGCTCCAAAATTATAAGCGAGTTTCAAGATTGCGGCCAAATCAGAAATATTACGCTTCATTGCCACGAATGCAATACCCAGGGATGTTTTTGTATTGGGTACGGGTCCGCATGTACCTACAACAACATCATTGCTCAGGATCTCACAGAATTGTCCTACATTTTTAAGTACATTTGGCAATTCAGCGCCCATTCGTATATCCGCATAACTATCTGGCGATGCTCCATCAATAGAAACCCATAATATATCTAGTCCCGCCTTGATTAACTTTTTAGACATGTCCTTCGTGAGGAGCGTTCCGTTGGTTATCATTTCAACTTCTGAACCGAGTTTTTTAGCCTTGCTTATCATCTCAATGATGTTGGGATGGGATAGAGGCTCTCCAAAACCACCAAAAAAAACTGTTGACGGTGGAGAAACGGCAGATAATCCCTCTATCACGCGGTTATAAACCTCCTCGCACATTATGCCCATCGGCTCGTTCCAAGTGCGGCGGATGCATGTACGGCATGCCAGGTTGCATTTATTGGTTGGTTCAACATATAATTTCAAAAGGCGTGAGGGACGGCGTAGATATAAACCACTTTCTTTTTCTTCAAGATAAACATCGGATCCAGGCTTTATTCCATAATTTGCTGCCACATCTTTAGGGAGAACTAAACGTCCTTTTTTATCGACTTTAATTTGAAGATTTTTTTTCAAGTTCATGAGAATAAACCATTAAAATATAATTTTAAAAAAAAAAAGTATGTTTTGATATAATTTAATATCACCAGTGTTCTCGCAGGATTACTCTCTGCTCTACTACATGTTAGAGGGCAAGCTCAGCCTCCACCGTAGATTATAACGAATTTTACCTGGTCACCATCTGATAAGGGCGTATGAGCCAAAACGGAGGGTGATAACGCTTTTCCATTTAAAATGGTTCTAATCGGAGGACGCATCTTTTTATTTTGGACATCAATTAGTCTCTTCCATTTTTCATGGTTTTCATTGTCTAATCTAACGAGCACATCGCCCAAAGTATCTCCTTGTTCAACCTGTATCTCTAAAACTAGAGCGCCTATTCTTTTTGAAGTCATCTCGTATGAAAGTGGTGGATAAATATGAAGTTCAATTTTAGCCATTACTTTCGCTTCCTTTATCAAATCACATCCAATACAATTAAGCACGCCACATGTGCTTGCCATTTCGTTTTTAACATGTTTCATTTTTTCCCTTTAAAGGATCAATTTCTTTAACTTTAAGAGAATTTATATTCCCAGATCCTCAGCAACATTTTGAAGTCCAAGTCTTTTTAATGTTTCTGGTAAAGGTTTACCGTCCTTGTCCCAACCCATAGTTTCGTAATAAATATCCAGCATGCGATCGAAATCGGGTGCTATGGAGATTCCTTTAGCTGGCCCATCAATTGGTGCTTGTCTTAGTCTGGGAGAAACGGAATTATGCTCTCGGGTATGCCCACATTTGATGTTGAAAGCACGCATCATGTTCATGACCCTTTCGCCAACATTTACGCAGTCTCTCCAGGTATAGTTCCATCCCGTGATCGCGTTTAACATACTGGCAATGGTAGTAAAGGGTACTCCAGCAATAAACATACATATCCCTAAACAATCGTTAAAATGTCCTCTTCGTCCGGTTATGGCCTGACCATAAGCGACCAAGTCCCCTGAAAAGGCTTGATCAGGATCCAACGCGTTGGCTTCTGATTCATCCAATAAATCTCCAACATCTCCCATATCTCCTGCAGGAATGGATCCCATATCTGAGATTGCCATTGAAAATAAAATGCTCCACATTCCCCTTCCATCGTGAATGTGGGGGCCATTTCCCTTATGTGTGTAAACTGCCATATTTAGAGCTTCGCCACCAATTTTATGAGCAGCTCTATAAACTCCTTCTGCGAGTAAATCTCCGATCCCATCGCGCACAGCTATCTTACGTATCAAGGCTTCGGCAGCCTCAGCATTTCCCCAGGTCAATTCCAATCCACCTGTATCTTCTTTAGTAAGCAAACCCTTTTCATAACACTCAAAAGCGAGACCCAATACCCATGCTTGTTCTTTTACATCCATTCCAAGTTTATCGTTAACATGGTTGAGCCATTGACATGCGTCAACATTATCGTTGCCTATCTGTATACTGAATGCTCCCGTGCCTTCAAATTCAGCCTCTTCGACAATCGCGCCTTTATGAGGTCCTGACTTGAGTTCAATAGTATGGATATGGGCGAACCTGCAAGCGTAGCAAGGACGAGGTTTCCCTTGGTAATATTCTCGCATTTCGGCTCCATTGAACTTTTTGTAACCTGGGAAAAGATTGGTTGTAAGGTTCTTTACTGGAAGAAATCCACCTTCAAAGCAAGAAGCTTGTTGACCATTTGTACCTAGTGAAGGAATCAAATAGCCCCACATGCTTTCATAAGCTTCTTCCCACCATTGTTTCACAAGTTCGTTAAAAGCATCCCTATCGTAAATAGGTACTTTTTGTTTTCCAAATACCGCCACGGCTTTCAATTTTTTACTTCCCATTACTGCACCGCATCCATTAGTGGAGCAAACATGTCCCTTATCATTACCGATACAAGCATATTTTACGAGGTTCTCTCCCGCAGGACCAATGGCTGAGACTCCTATCTTGGGATTTCCGAGCTCCTCACAGATAGCGTCTTCAGTTTCCCATATATCCTTACCTAAAAGATAGCTTGCATCGCGAAGCTCAGCAACGCCATCGTTGATATACAGGTAAACCCATCGCTTAGCTATGCCCTGAAAGATGATCCCATCATATCCAGCAAATTTAAATTTCGCTCCAAAGTGTCCATTTGAGTGCGAAGAAACGAAAAAGTTAGTTAAAGGTCCTCTTGTAGCTACCGCATACAACCCAGAACCAGGAGCCGCAGTGCCCGAAAAAGGACCTGTCAAGTAAATCAATCTATTTTCTGGGTCATCCCATTGGATATCAGGAGTGGTTTCATCGTACATGATCTTAACCCCTAACCCCGTACCACCAACGTATAGTTTTAACTTTTCCTCATCCAGTTTTTCCTCGATAATCACTTCATTAGTAAGATCGATTCTTAGCATCTTGCCCATGTATCCTCCTAATCCTTCTAACTTTGGTTGTTTTTTTACCTTTTTCTTTGCTTTTTTAGCCTCTTTTTTTGCTTGCTTCCTGTCTTTCTTGGCTGCCTTAGATGAGAATACTTTCCCCAGGCTCACGAGCACATTAGCGGGACCCTCGAACTTGATCGCACCCGAGGCGTATCCTCTGACTCCGCTCATTTCTCCCGTGACTAACTTGTAAAAGCTTTCCACATCCCTGTAAATCACGGTGGCGGTCACAGGGGATACTTCAGCCCCTTCTTGAAACTTAAAATCAGCATCTTTCATTATTAATTGCCAGGTTCCGCCGCCAGGACCTTTAACAATGTAGGTCACGACGACATCTTTTTTCATTTTTAGTGCTTCTTCCTTGCTAAAGACGCTGGTCATGAAGTCAAAAGCTCCTTGTGCCGTCCTCTCGAAGGTTTCCATTCCCTTACTCTTCTTGCCCTTCTTAGCTTTTTTTGCTTTTTTAGCTTTTTTGGCAGAGAACACTTTCCCTAAGCTTACAAGAACATTAGCGGGACCGTCGAACTTAATCGCACCCGAAGCATATCCCCTAACTCCGCTCATCTTGCCCGTTACTAACTTGTAAAAGCTGTCCAAATCCCTGTAATTCACGGTGGCGGTCACAGGTGAGACTTCAGCACCTTCTTGGAACTTGTAATCTCCATTCTTTTCCATGATTAATTGCCAAGTTCCGCCACCAGGTCCTGCGACATTATAGGTTACGACAACTCGCTTTTTCATCTTAAGCGCTTGTACCTTATCGAAAACACTTTCCATGAAATCAAAAACATCTTGTGCTGTTACCATTTTCACTTCCACCTTGATCGATTTATTTCTTTATTTTCTTACAATATGTATTTGTGTAATTCTAAAAGATCTAGTTATAAACATTTGATAAAAATTACCTAATATAATTGTAATACATATGAGAATTAGTATATATTGCTTGGGATCGCAAGCCATTTAAATATAAAATCATACAATCTAGTATAAATTAATCATAAAGGAATAACACGCATTTTAACTTTATCACATGCAAATCGTAAGAATAAAGTATTCCGTAGAAGATGTCTTATCCTTAAAATTGCTAGGTTCTCTATCTTCGATTAAACTTATAGAAGTACTTGAAACATTTCAGTACCATCGATTTAGATTTTTCACTTTAAATAAAATCACATTTGAAGATAATGTTCCTGATATCGAAAAGGTCGTTTACGATGTATTTCAACCAGCATTCTTCCAAATTATTGAACGCAAAGGCAATGAAATATTATGCCTTATGAAACGGCACAAGGATAAGGGATTTTGGCCCAAGAGGATATCGGGAAATTGGACTTTAATTCCACCAATAATTATTGATAAAAAATATGTTAAAGAAACTCTCCTTGTAAGAGAAAATTTTGATGAAATTTTTAAAAACTATTCAAAATTTCTTAAGGATATAGAAATAATAGCTATTAATAACATCCAGAATGTATCCGATCGGCCAGATTTTCAAGAAAACCAGATTCTGCGAAATGTTCAACCCTACCCTTATTTTCCATATAAACAACACGAAATTGCTTTGTATGCTGCACGCCACGGATATTACGAGTCACCGAAAAAAATTAAAGCTAAAAAATTAGCCGAAAAATTTGATATTTCGATTTCTGCTGTAAACGAGCATCTACGGAAGGCAGAACGAACGGCAATGCAATATTTTTTTAGTTAGTACAATAAGAAACGTATTCTAAAGTATCACTTATTAATTGGCCTTGAACTGACACTAAATATTTAAAGTGCTTGCGATCCCAATCATTACATTATAATACTTAAAAAAAATAAAAATAATATATGCCAAGAAAAAGAATTTCATCAAAAAAATACGCGCTCGTCACTGGGGCAGGCACAGGTCTCGGGTTTGCCACCGCTAAATTATTAGCAGGTAAGGGCTGGAATGTGTATGCTACTATAATTCCAAGTCAAACTCCAGACGAATTACAAAAAATTAGCAATGTAACTCCGCTTGTCATGGATATTACCGATCCAAATATGGTCTCAGAAGGATATAAAAGGATTTCAAATGAAATTGGAGAAGAAGGATTAGCAGCTTTGGTAAATGTTGCAGCGCTTGCTGCAGTTGGGGGAGGAATAATCGAAGGCGTATCGATGGAGAATGCAAAAACATTATTTGAAGTGAATGTTTTCGGAACATTACGGATGATCCAAACTTTTCTTCCCTTGTTGCGAAAATATGGTCCTGCAAGAATCGTGAATGTGGCTTCGTCAGGAGTGCGGATACCCGCTCCATTCAGTGCAATTTACGCTATATCCAAATTTGCAGTGGAGGGAATAACAAACGCACTGCGATTGGAATTAGTCCCTTTCGGAATTCAAGCTACCTCGATAGAACCTTCCGCTATGCGAACCCCAATGACGGCTAATCACGAGGAAAACATGGTTAAAACCTGGGAGCAGATGCCACCTCATATCAAAGAGCTTTATTACGATAAGTTAAAACCAGCCTTGGATTACATGACCGAAACGATGGTCAATGCAGATCCACCAGAAGTAGTTGCAGAGGTTATCTATAAAGCATTAACTACAAAAAAGATGAAAATCAGATATGTGGGGGGAAACCAGGCGAAATACTTACCAATGGCGCAGAGATTATTAGGAGAAAATCGTTTTGAGAAGATGGTAATAAAGAGTCTTAAATTATTACCAAAATAAATGAAATCTGGAGAATAAATCCTAGCTTTACTAAAATCTTTACAATTTAAAAAGAAAAAGAAGTTTATTTTTTTATTAATTAGAAATCGCTTCTGTTGAATTGCCTAATCGCTAAGAGAGGAAAAATTACGACAAAAGCAATAGTGACTACTACAGGCAAGTAGGAAAACGGCTCCAAACCTAATATGATTGAATAGGCTATCGAATAACCAGTTGGATAGAGGATTATTGCAATAGGGAGTACGTAAATCACGAATGGAATGCCACCAATAAATTGTTGAGTGAAGTTAAAAACCATGGGGAATGCAGCAACCGCACCGGCGTTATTCACAACGGTCCCTAACCATATCGTAAATCCTACAAAAAATACTTGTATTAATCCTATCATGCAAATCGCTAAGAGGAAATTTAAAAACGACACTACAACTCCAGTAAGTAGAACTATTACGAAATACGCAACGATTCCTGGGATTAAGCACATAGAAACGAACACATAGATAGATTTTGCGAACCATTTTGCCATGATATAGGTTGTTCTGGAAACTGGTTTTGAGAGGATCCACGCTATGGTTCCAAACTTCTTTTCTTCTACGATAGTAGTCATTGAAATTAAAATCACGGCAATTGGTGGAAAAAATCCCGCAACTAAAGGATACAATGCCATTACTAACTCGAATTCTGGTTCACTAATTCCAGTCATCAACAGGATGCCGTCTATAACTCCAACCCACAATAGAGTCATTAATAATAACGATTTTATACCCCCTAATTCAACTTTAATTAAATTCCAAAATCCCGCAAACCAATTTTTCTCTTCGATTTTGGTTAATTCTTCTTCAATCGTCATCTTATTTACTCTCCACCACTTGTTGGAATATTTCCTCTAATTCGTATTGCTTTAATCTATAATCAATAACTTTTATTTGATCATCTTTAAGAATTTCTCGAAGTAAACTTGTTTCTGCTTCTTCGTCGTTAGAAACTTTTACAGACCATTGAGTAATGTTATTTTTCTTGGTTTCTTGAATTTCAGAGATATATGGTAATGATTCTATATTGTTATAAATTTTACTTGAATCTCCTTTAAGTTTAATGAGATATATGGTGCCTTCAGTACCAGCAAGTAAAGTTTCAATATCTCCTTTAGCGACTAAATCTCCACGATTTAAAATTCCTACAGTATCACTAACTTTTTGCACATCATCCAAAATGTGCGTAGAATAAAATATTGTAGCAGTTTCCCTTAATTTCACCATAAGATCTAATACTGATTGTCTTCCAAGCGGATCTAATGCTGCTGTGGGCTCATCGAGAATTAATAAATCTGGAAAATGAATCACAGATTGTCCTATGCCTAATCGCTGTTTCTCTCCTCCAGAAAAACCCTTTATAGGTCTATCTGCCTTATCAACTAGACCTATAAGCTTTAAAACTTCGTTGATTCGTGCTTCTATCTTTTCTTTTGGACCTGAAAAGTAAAAACATATTGCAAATCTTAGAACTTCTCTTGCCGTCATAAACTCGTAGAAGTGTGGTTCCTGCGGAAGATACCCAACTCTAGCGCGAATACTCATGCTATTTCGAACAATATCTTGATCGAATATTGTTGCCGTTCCTGCCGTTGGTTGGATCAATCCTAGTAGAAGTTTGATTGTAGTGGTTTTACCCGCACCGTTAGGTCCTAAAAATCCGAAGATAGAATTAGTTCTCACTTTAAGATTTAAATTTTTTAAAGCTTCTATCCCGTTATAGGATTTACTTAAATCATATGTTTGTATTATAATTGGTTCTTTTACATTCATAGGACGATATCAGCCATTATTTCTCAAATTAAATAACATATTGGATTTAAGATATTAAGCATTCTTTCTTTATTATTTTAATCTCCCAATATAGAGGGTATTTGCATCATGTAATTCGTAATGTAGATTCATTCCTAATTAGAAAAAAAATTCAGAAAGATTAAAATCATTAGAGTGTTTCTATAATTAGGAAACTTATCCTATATCCTTAGATAATAAAAAAATTGAGATAAAAACATAAACGAAATCATTGTTAATGGTGCAAAAGAAGAAGATATCCTAATAGATATTAGCAATACTCAAAATATTAACCGACTTAAATGAAAGCCATTATAATTGCCGGCACGCATAGTGGTGTTGGAAAAACTACAGTTTCTATCGCATTAATGAGAGCTTTTATAAATATGGGAAAAAAGGTTGCACCTTTTAAGGTTGGACCAGATTATATTGATCCAAAGTTTCACATAAAAGCTGCTAAGCAGAAGTCTTACAATTTAGATAGTTGGTTTCTCAACGATGAAAGAATCACTATCCTATTTCATAAACATTCAAAAGGGAAGGATATTTCATTGGTTGAAGGTGTAATGGGATTATATGATGGAAGCGGTAACGGTACTATTGGTAGTACGGCTCATATTGCCAAGATCTTAAAAGCTCCTATAATTCTGGTTATCGATGCAGAAGGAATTTATACTAGTATTAATGCCTTGATTCTTGGTTATAAATTATATGATAAAGAGGTTAATATAAAAGGTGTGTTATTGAATAACATTTCTAGTGAAAGTCATTACCGAATATTGAAAGAGATAATTGAAGAGGAGATTGATGTAGAATGCGTGGGGTATTTCCCGAAGAATTTCGATGTTTCATTTAATAGTAGGCACCTTGGTCTTATTCCTACTGAGGAAGTTACCGATATTGAAGAAAAGATAGAAATTTTGGGTAAGGTTGCATCCAAAAAAATTGATTTAGAAAAATTAGAAGAATTAGCAAATATCCCTGATATTGAACCGGTTGATTCATATAAGCCAATTCTTGAAAAGATTGGAGAGGGATTGAAAATTGCAGTTGCCAGAGATGAGGCATTTAGTTTTTATTATGAAGACAATCTCGAATTAATGGAGGAATGTGGCATAGAGCTCATTGAATTTAGCCCCTTACACGAAAAAGAGCTACCGAAAGATATTAATGGGGTTTATCTTGGAGGAGGATTTCCAGAGGTTTTTTCTGAAAGATTGTCAAAAAATGTAGCATTGCTAAATGATATAAGCGACAAAATTAATGACAATTTACCAATTTTTGGAGAATGTGGGGGTTTAATGTATTTAACCAGGGGAATAATTGATAAAGAAGGCAATTTTCATCAATTGGTAAGTTTTTTTGATTGTAAATCAAAAATGACAGAAAAACTCCAAAGATTTGGATATGTAGAAGTGAATTATGAAGGAGTAATTACCAAAGCTCATGAATTCCATCATTCAAAATTGGTTGATATTGTAGAAGAAGATTTCACCTATAAATATGAAGTTAAGAAATTCAATAGTGATCTTCGTTGGAGATGCGGTTTAGCTAAAAAAAATGTATTAGCCGGATATGCGCATGTTCATTTTTATTCAAATTTTGAGTTTTTTAAAAAAATTATAGAATTATTTAGAAGGCAAAAAAGATAATTCAAGATCCAAAGGAAATAGAAAAAAGAAGTTTTGAAATAATATTAGAAGGATTAAAAAATGTTAATTTAGATGCAGATTCGTTGGATATAGTCAAAAAAGTTATTCATACTTCTGTAGATTTCGAATTTCTTGCATACAAAGTAGTCCGTTCTACTAGGCTCTCTCGTCCAATTATCTAATTTAAAATCATTAAATTTATCTATGTGTAGATTCTTAAAAGAGCTACCAAAGGATATTGGAAAACTTCCCTCATTAAAAGAAATTCATTTAGATCGCTGTTCCTGGTTGAAAAAATTCCCAGAGAACCTCAACATGTTTAATTTTCAAGAATCTTTGGATTTGAACTTGGGATGATTTATTTATTCTCGACTTTAATATCTCTTAATTCTCCGATAGATATTACCAAATTTACATATGTGTACTTAATAGATATTTTCTTTGATATATCTTCTAATATATTTTCCATGAGATTCATTCTAAATAAGAACAAAAAAATTTAATTAATAATTTTATACATCAACTTTCTTATAATTTATTTTCTTTACCCATAGCTTTTTAATATAACATAAATAGAACATTTTTGTTTTGCTCATAATAGAATTAATATGGTGATATATTATTGGAACATTAACTGACGAAGAAGTAAAAAACTTACCAAATAGATTTGAGACTATTCCCTATAGCACATTCTTTAAGGTTTGGTATGCTCTACAAAAAGCTATACCTCACGAGCAAAAAGGGGAAATCTTCACAAAAATCGGTCGAACAATCGGAAAAGAATTTAACGACGAAGGGTTAGAAACCATCGAGGAATTTGAGGAGAGACTCCAAGATTTTTTAGAAAATGACTGGGCTATCACGGACAACGCAAAAATCGCTCTTAAAAGAAATCAAAATGGAGAGGTTATAAAACTACTCGCAAAACAAGACAGCTGTAAAATGTGTTACGCTAACACATATTATAAACTGAACGATTTGGAAAGCCCATCGTGTATGTTTCCTCAAGTCATTATGGGTGTTTTGGGTAAGGTCAGAAGAAAATTTGGCTTCAAAAATTTGCGATTTGAAGGCGTCCAAAAGGGTGGAGTAGGAGAATGCGCAATGACTTGGAATCTTAAATGAGCTACAACCAATTCTATTTTATATTTAAATTTTATATTTTAGATAGGGAAAGCTGTAATTTCCTTAATTTCGGGGTATAAACGGTTTTTAAATTATTTATAATTTCTTGTTCTTGCTTTTTGTATTGTAAATTTCGCTTAATTTCACATGATTCCTCAAAATACAAACATTTAAATACATATTGTCATTAGTTAATAGTAACAG
>JAHPYY010000165.1 GCA_019058515.1 Promethearchaeota archaeon | reverse complement strand
CCATTTTGCCGACCCTCCAATAAATACACCATCGGTTGCAAAATCGTTTGGTCTTAATTTTACGTGAGCTTCTAAAAAGAACTTATTACTTTCTAAAGGAACTTTCAATAATTGAGCTAGTTCTCTATTATCCTCATTCGCGACTAAAGGAGTAGATAATACAAGAAGATCGTAATTAAGAATCATTTCCTCTCGCACGTATTCATTATAAACTTTTACTTGTTTTTCTTCAACGAGTGGTAACCTATCAAGGTCATATTTTATAAAGAGTATACCTTTTTCTCTCGCTCTCTTATAATAGTTTTCATACTCTGTTCCAGGTGTGTACAAGTCCCTAAATAATATTGTTATATTCGCATATGGATATTCTTCTTTAATAATTAAAGCATTCTTTAACGCGGTCATACAACATATGCTTGAACAGTAGGGTCTTTCATCAATGCGAGAGCCAACACATTGTATAAATATAATTTCCTTTGCGTCTAAATTTTTATTTTTTAGCTTAGATTCTAGTTCGAATTGAGTTATCCTTGTTTTTCCATCATACCCAAATATACCCTTAGGTATAAATAATGAGGACCCAACTGCAACCACAATCGCTCCGACGGTTAAATTCATTATTTTACCGTTCTTTTCAACTTCCACTTCATAATTCCCAACAAAACCATCGATGTTTTTCACTATAGATGAGGAATATACCTCCAAATTTTGAGCTTTATTCACATTAGAAATAATTTTTTCTAAAAACTCTAATGAGTCTGTATCGTATGGAAATAGTTTATAAAGTGAATTTAATCTACCGCCTAATTTATCCTCCTTTTCAACTAAATAGGTCTTAAATCCCTGTCGACTCAAGCTAAGTGCCGCACTCATTCCAGCAACCCCTCCACCGATAATCAAGGCAGAAGGATTAATTTTTATCATAATCTTATCTAAAGGTTCCAGCTTTACAGCTTTTGCTGTTCCCATTCTTATAAGATCTTTTGCTTTTTCAAATGCCTCCTTAGGATACTTCATATGAACCCATGTACACTGATCCCGAATATTGACAAAATTAAAGAGATAAGGGTTTAAACCCTCCTCTGTAACACACTCACGGAACAATGGTTCATGCGTTCTTGGGGTACATGATGCTACAACCACTCTGTTTAAATTTTGTTCTTTTATCGATTTTTTAATACTTGCTAATCCAGTTTCAGAGCATGTATAAAGATTATCTTTAGCATAGACAACTCCATTTAATGTTTTAGCATATTCAGCTAATGCTTTACAATCAATTAGTCCGCCAATATTGGAACCACAGTGACATACAAATACTCCTACTCTTACATCTTGTGTTGATTCACTTTCTGACATTTTTCTAACCTCCCCTGATCACTTCTGCTGCTCGTGCAGCAGCACCACTCGCCTCGGCAACAGAGCGTGGAATGTCCATTGGTTCATGTACACAACCACAGGTAAATATACCAACTCGGCTTGTTTCTACGGGGACAAATGGCTGTGTTTTAATAAAATTATAGTCATTCAATTCAATTCCTAGAATTTCAGCTAAATTTTCAATCCCTTCGGGAGGAATTATACAAGTAGCTAAAACAACCAGATCTACTTTTAATTGTCTTATTTCACCTGTATTTAAATCCTCATACATAACTATCGGATTTTCTTTAACATCAACCGAAATTTCAGCTATTTTACTTTTAATATATCTAATATTATATTCTTTCTGACCTCTTCGGAGAAATGATTGAAAACCTTTCCCTCCCGCTCTCATATCTATATAAAATACGTAGGATTCTAGATCATTATTGTGCTCATAGGCGATCATAGCTTCCTTTGTTGTATACATACAACAAATCGAAGAACAATATTGACTAGCTCTATCTGTACGAGAGCCAATACATTGAAGATATGCAATTTTTTTTGGCATTTCATTATCAGATATCCTCTTTATGTGACCTCCTTGAGGACCTGAGGCGCTAAGCATACGTTCAAATTCAATTGCAGTAACCACATTTCTGTGATTTTGATATCCGTAAAACTTTAATACATCATTATCTATATCTTCGATTAAATTATATCCAGTAGCTACTATAATTGAACCAATATTATCCACTTTGATTATTTGATCTTCTTGTTCAAAATCAATAGCTTCTCTTTCACATGTTTTTTCACATATTCTACACGCATTTTTTGTAAACCATAAACAATTTTCTTTATCTATTGTCATAATTGCAGGAACTCCTTGCAAATAGTACATATAAATCGCTCTTCTTTTCCTTAACTCACGATCAAATTCATCCTCAACTCTCATTGGACATTTTTCAACACATAATCCACAATTGATGCATTTTTCTTCCTTTACATAACGAGCGTGTTTCAAAATTTTAACCGAAAAATTTCCCGCCTCACCATACACTTCTTGAATTTCTGAATAAGAGTATAGTGTAATATTAGGATGTCTAAAGCATTCTGATAATTTAGGTGCTAAAATACATATAGAACAATCATTCGTTGGAAAAGTTTTGTCTAATTGTGCCATCCTTCCTCCGATACATGGTTTTTTTTCAACCATGTCTACACGAATACCCATATCCGCTAGATCTAAAGCAGCTTGAATTCCGGCAATACCACCGCCGATAACTAAAACACTTTTTTGAGATTCTTTCATATTTGGCTCACTTTTCTTTATTCTTTAAAACTTTAAATGAAAAAAATTTAGACATTAAATCCAACATTTTTAAATAATATGTCTGGCTTCACTCGGTGAAAATTAAATCCCAATTCCGCAGGTTTAAATCCAAATGCTAAAGCTACTAATTCTGAAAGGTAAAAAATCGGAATACTGTATTCAGTATTATTCCTCTTGCCTATTTCTCGCTGATTGAAATCGAATTGCTGGTAACAAGCAGGACAAACCAGAGCTACGCAATTTGCTTCTGAATATTGAATAGCTTTAAGCTTATTCTCGATCATTTGCAACGAAAGTTCAGTATCCCCTTTATCTACTGGATTACCACAACATTCCAATTTCAACTCGTACTCGACCGATTCTGCTCCAAGAGCTCGCACGATTTCATCAATCGTAACAGGATCAAAGGGATCATCCCATTGAATATATTCCGACGGTCTCAAATAATGGCATCCGTAATGTACCGCAACCTTAAACCCTTCTAATGAATGTTGTACATTTGCTTTAACCTGATCTAAATTCTCGTATAAAACTTCAGCGAAGTGTTTTACACGCGTTGATCCATCATATTTTTTCCCTATTAAGTTCAAATTCTCGTTGACCTCCTGTGCCACTTCAGGATCCTTGTTAAAAAAGTAGTTTACTCCTTTAAGAGTCTCGACGCAACCAGAACAAAAAGAAATTATTCCTCCATTTCTTTTATTTGATAAGCTAAGATTACGTGCACCTAATGTAAGCCAGGACGTATGATCTATTTGACCGACTCCAGTAGGATCAGGACAGCAGCTAAATCCGTCTACATCCTTTAAATCTATGCCCATTTTTTCGAATATTTTCCTCGAAGAGGCTTCTAAAAAAGGAAGTCGAGCGGGAATTACGCAGCCTAAAAATAAATCATAGGACATTTTATCCTCCCTCCCTCTTTAAATAATTCTTAAACTTTGTTTTAGTTAACAAATTATCAATCTCTTCTATCGCAGCAGTCTTAACCTCAGGAAGTCCCAGTTTTCTACGGCGCGATAAAATCGCGTTAGAATACGGAATCGCAACACCGTTATCTGCTATCGCTTGTCCTTGAGCAATAAAACTTTCAGGACACTTGCCTTCAACGAATCCTTTGTTTTTAATAATTGTAAAAATCTCGGTTAATTCAACTTTTTGCGGGCATAATTCTACGCATTTTTGACATGTTGAACATTGCCAAATATTTACGCCCTTATTTTCCACTAATCGGTTTTGAAATCCTAATATCGCCATCTCGATTATTTTTCTCGGATTATAACTTCCGTTCGTCATCAGTGCAATGGGACATCCACCAGAACAAGTAGAACATTGATAGCAATAGCTTAAAGAGGCATTGTGGTGCAATACTTCATTCCTAAACTCGAAATTTATAACACTCATCTATAACCCTCTACTACAATCTTCACATCTAATATTTCACAAATATAATTTTATCTAATTTGAAGTGAAACAACGATTCCAATGCAAATTACCATGCTCTAGTCCGAATCTTTTTGGGATTCTAATTGCTTTTGTAAGTTGATGATAATTGGAATCTCTTTATCCTTTTGTTCGATTACCACCTTTAGCAAACCGTTTTCGATAACGGTGCTAACTGGTCTAATTTCTTCAGTTGTGTCAATGCCTTTGGATGACTTCGAATCCTTCCTAGATGTTTTAAGATTTAAGCATGTATGATTTTCGTCGTAGAGATAACACTTCTCGCAGCAGAATCCTACGGGCATAAACCCCACGATACTGCATTTTTCGAAGAAATCACAATTACAATTATTACACACAATCGATCTCCTCCGAAGTTATAATCTCTGAATTGGTGTCTCAGTTTTTTTAGTTTGCTTCATGCAAAACGCTTTGGGAAGGATCTTCCACTCTGTTTCCTTCATCAAAAATTTCTGAATAGCTAGTTCCGACTTTAAGCACGTATAGTTCTCGTCAAAATCTACACAAAAAGAACAACACGCTCCAAAACCGAGAAATCCCTTTATTGAGCACTTATCCTCATTCTCACACGAACATGTTTTATTACACATTTTCTTTTTCCTCTGAGTTTTTTACACTCTTTATTTAACAAACTCTTTTTCCAAGAGTTCTAACGCTTTTTTTGGGGTTTTATCAGCGACATTGGCTTTTAATCGTTCGCAAGTATGGCCCTCCACGTAATAATCGCATTTTTGACAGCAGAAACCCCATGGCATATGACCCACTATCGAACATTTCTCTTGAAAATCACACTTGCAATAATTACACATGGTTTTCTTTCACTCCAAATTGATGGTTTTTTTGTATTTATTGTTTTTTTTATTTTTTTTCCATTAAAAATACAAAACTCTTTAATTAAATATATATGATCAAGGTCTATTTAAAGGTTTGGTTTTTTTTGATCAATCTTCTACATTTTTCTTATGTAAATTTTCCTTTTCATACATTTACAGTAAATGCAATTATAGATATCAAATATTTTGAGTCTATTTAAACTATTCAAAAATTAATGTGATGGTTTTGGATCATATGATCAGAAATTATTAGCGTGAACGATCAAGATCTGGAAAAAAGTTTCGGATCTCAATTTATAAAGGGTTTCGCTGTGGAGCGTCTATAATTTTTCGTCCGATACAAAAAAGTGCGGTTTGGGTGTTATTTTGAGGTTCCGATTACCCAGAGGGACATTCCGATTAGCAGGGTGAGGGGTCCGAGAACTATATAGAACGCCGCATAGAGGAAAGAGAAGCGCTCTGAAAGCGCTACTATATATCCCATAATTCCAAAAATCAATATAAATCGTCCCCCATTAACTAATCCTGACGGTTGAGCGTCCCGTCCTGCCCGATCCATATATTCACCGACCCCCGAAAACAAGGTTCCCCCTAATCCCATTGACAGTCCAACAAATAGTAT
>JAHPYY010000164.1 GCA_019058515.1 Promethearchaeota archaeon | reverse complement strand
TTCATATAAGCTTTAAGGTAGATTTCCATTGGAAATAGATCTTGAAATATAATTGTTAAACTACAGAAATTAAAATCAAATTCAAACGAAAAAAGATTCAGCTCAAGGGATTTCACTCATCAAAATCCTTTGATACTGTTTCCTTTTATTTTTTTGTTTCTATTCAGAGAAAACATTACCAATAAACATAATTAAAAATTTGTTATCGCTTATATCAGCAACTATTTCTCTTAGGTTTAATTATAGGATATTTTATATTAGGATCTAATGAAAAGTTAGAGTTAAAGAAGACAGCTAGAATAAAACAGAAGTAAGAATAATAAGAAACTAAAGAGAATATGAACATTTAAACTTGTTTTTGATTATCAATTATTTTCCTATATTCTTTGGTTATTAAAAACCTCACGATTTCCGTACTATTTTTAATTCCGTGATATTCTTTAATTTTCTCCAATTTTTCGAAGATTTCACTTTCGAGAGGAATGTGTAATTCGTGATTTTTTTCAGCATTCATCAAAATAATTTAATTTTACTCATATAATAATCTTATTAGTGTTTTCTAAGGGATGTACTAAAAAAATAATTTTTCGAAGGATTATTATAATTATCTTTTGGATTTATCTTGGATAAATATAAATCATTTTTGGACTTAAATTGGATATCTTTATATATTGAATTATCATATTATTAATAGTCGAATACTACTGGATATCCAAAATTTCTGACGATCTTGTAATCTTTCAGATTAGCAATGTAAATGAAGACCATCAGCTCGTAATACCCGAATAATTAGATTTTGAGTTAATTAAAAAGCTACACTGGTTTTTTAATGAAATTCAACATTAAATTAAACCATTTTTAAATTATAAAAGAGGATAAAAAAGGATGATATTAGGAATCTCACTTACCATACTGGTATTAATCGGGGGAATTGCCTTAATTACGGTTTCAAGTCATTATGCAGTGAAGCATTCAGCATTATTAGCAAAAGCTTTAGGTATTTCTCCTTTAATAATAGGAATTACATTAGTGTCTATTGGAACGGATGTATCTGAGATTTTTAATTCCATCATTTCATGTGCTTTAGGACACGGTGATATTGATGTAGGAGATTCTGTAGGATCTGATTTGACTCAACTGACCTTAGTATTTGGGTTATTACCGATTATATGTGGCACTTTTTTCGTTCATAGACGGGATATTGTTATTTTAGGTTGTTGTGAAATTTTATCCCTATTTGTTATATATTCAGTAGTTGAGAAAGGATACTTCACGCGATTAAATGCAATTATGATGGTAGGAAGTTTAGCGATTTTTATTTGGTTGATATATATTACGAACAAGGAGAGTATTCTAGAGCGCGTAGAATTATTAACTATTGATGGAGATCATAGATCCAAAAAATATCACATATTTGTAGCCGTAATTGGTTTTGGAGGGGTTACTATAAGTGCCTATGCAATAGTATATTCTGTGATAACTCTTTCAAGTTTATTGAGTGTACACGAGTATTTGATTTCTTTTTTTATGTTGAGTATCGGAACTTCGTTACCTGAATTAGCTGTAGATATAAATGCTTTACGAGTTAAAGAAGACACAATTGCAGTAGGAGATATTCTCGGAAGTTGCATCGTAGATTCAACCTTGTCTATTGGAATTGGACAAGCACTTTTTCCTCAAGCGGTTACTGCCTCGCTGGCCATTCCAACAATTCTATACACTATCTTAGCTTGCTTAATAGTAATACCAATTTTAGCATTAAGAAAAACGATGGATCGAAAAACGGGAGTGCTTTTTATTATGATATACCTTGGATCTTACTTTTTATTGTTTTTTATTTAAACTCAAGAAAGACTATTACTATTTTTCTAAATTATACACCCAGTCTAATATTTTATTCCTTTAAGTTTATCTACTGAGGTAAAAAAGTTCTTTCCGCTTTTTCTTAAGTAATCCATGGCTTCCTCAATTCCCTCTAAAGTAAGATCGAACATTGGTATTATGCTGGATATAATTTTACGAGTCCAAGGCGCCCATTCAGACTTAATCAGCTCGGGATTTAACCAAACGATGTTATTCTTATAATGTTGTTGTAACTCACGAATATAGTATATTCCTGGTAATTCGTTTCGATGATAATAATATATTGACCCGTAGCGTTCCGTAAGTTCCCAAGAAGCCATTGCCGCATCCCCCACGATTACTATACGATATTTACTATCGTATTTCTTAATAAAATCTTCAAAATCAATCGCTTTGTCAGAAATTCGTTGCGCATTGAAATAAAGCTTATCGTAAACGCAATTGTGAAAATAATAATACTTAAAATCCTTCCAGTGAGACATATTATTCGCTGCGGAAAACAAAATATTAACTAAATGAGCGTAAGGAGTCATACTTCCTCCAACATCCATTAGGAGTACTAGTTTAACATTGTTTTTTCTCCGTTGGTTGAAAAATAACTCGATGTCTCCTCCGTTTTTCGCCGTCAAATCGATGGTTTTGTCCATGTCTAACTCGTCCTGTTTGCCAATTTCCTCGAGTTGGCGGAGTCTTTTTAACGCTATTTTAATTTGCCTTGTATCTAATACAATATCTTTCCTATAGTCTTTAAAAATTCGTTTTTGTGCGATTTGTACGGCCATTCTCATTCCTGACGATCCTCCGACTCTCATTCCCATTGGATTTTCTCCCGAATGTCCAAATGGTGAGGATCCTTGAGTTCCAATCCAATGATCTCCGAAATTGTGCTCATCGTCTTGCTCCTTCAATAATCGCTCAAAATGCTTTTGAAGTTCTTCAAGATCGAAATTTTGATTTAGAAATTCTTGGAATTCACCTTGTAACTCTTCAGGTTGGAGATCTTTTTGTAGCCAATCCCAAACTGCTTCTTTTATCTCTTCGGGAAATTTTAGGGAAGCATTTTTGAAAAAATTAGCGAATGCAATATCGTAAATATCGAAGTGGTGTTCGTTTTTACACAGAATAGAGCGAGAGATATAATAAAACTCTACCATATTGTGGATTAATCCCATATCTAACGCTTCAATTAAGGTCATATACTCCGTAATACTGACAGGAAGTCTTTCTTTTAAGTAGTAAAAATAGTCAATAAACATCTCTACTATAGTAATATCTTCAAAAATTAAATAATTTTGATAATTTCATAAAAATGATTTCATGTAAATTGACAATAAGTAATAATCGAAAATCAAAAATATTGCGAAATTCGTATTTATTTGTATATCTGTTCATAACCAACTTAAAATTATAAATTCAAAATAAAAAGTTCCATATTTATCATAAAGATATAATTTTATAAAAGATGGAACATAAACACACCCAATAGCAAAACTATTAGATTAATTTTTGTATTCCAAAAAATAATTTAATTTAAAGATTTTTTTTGGCTCTCAGATTAGTGATTGAATGAAAACGGGGTATAAGACGATTAATTTCGTTATAAATGAATTTCTCTAAGTTAGTTTTGGAATTATAAATATAAAATTTTCTGATTATGTGTGGCATAGCGGGGTCCTATGGAAACATTGATGATACATTTATTAATTACATGCTTAGATCTCAGAATTATCGAGGTCCTGATGGATTTCAAATTTATATTTCGCCTGATAAAAAAATGGGTTTAGGTCATGTTAGATTGGCGATTGTAGATGTTTTTAAAGGTCAACAACCAATTACTAATACAAACGAGAGCGTAACTATCGCTGTCAATGGTGAGATCTATAACTATAAGAAATTAAGAAGACATTTAAAAAAAAACCATAACTTCTCTACCAACAGCGATTCAGAAGTAATATTGCACCTTTATGAAGAGTATGGAATCGATTTGGTCAAATATCTACGCGGGATGTTTGCCATCGCAATTTTCGATCAACGAATCGGATTAATTTTAATTAGAGATCCGATTGGAATTAAGCCTTTATATTATGGTTTTGATAATCAAAATACTTTATATTTTGCATCAGAAATTAAGTGTTTATTACCATATGTGAAAAAAATAAAGGAATTACCAAATGGGGCGTACTTAATAAATGGAAAGAATTTAGAACGATACTACAAAATTCCCAAACCTAAATCAAGAATAAATGAAATTCATGAAGCTGTATCTGCTTTGGATACAGCGTTGAATAATGCTATAAAAAAAAGGTTAATGTCTGATGTTCCTCTCGGAGTGTTTTTAAGCGGTGGCTTAGATTCGAGTTTAATAGCTGCAATTGCTAAGATTCAAAAAGAAGGAGAATTACATTCTTTTTCAGTTGGATTTGAAGGATCTGAAGATCTTAAAAACGCAAAAGCTGCTAGCAAATATATAGGAACAGTGCATCATGAAGAGATTGTTTCAGAATCACAGATCATCGCATCGTTGCCTATTGTAATCCAACATTTAGAATCATATGATCCAGCACTAGTAAGAAGTGCTATACCTACTTATTTTGTATCTAAATTAGCGTCTCAATACGTAAAGGTTGTTTTATCGGGAGAAGGAGCTGATGAACTTTTTGCAGGTTATCACTATCTAGATACCTATAAATCTAAGTTATCTGAACTTTCTAATGAACTTTTTGAGATTACAAAGTCTCTCCATAACTCAAATCTTCAGAGAGTTGATCGAATGACAATGGCGCATAGTTTAGAAGGACGAGTTCCCTTTTTAGATATTGAAATTGTAGATTTAGCCTTCAATATAAATCCAAATTTGAAAATTAAAGAGGACTTTAAATGGGTGCTACGGAAAGTAGCAGAGAAATATCTACCTAAATCAATTGCATGGCGAGTTAAAGAAAAATTTGCAATTGGTTCAGGTATCGCTCATTTTCTTCAAAATTATGCAGAAAAAAGTATAACTAATGACGAACTTAGAGAATATACTAATAAAATTGAATTTCCTCTTAAGAATAAAGAAGAATTGCTTTATTGGTTTTTTTTTAAGAAATATTACAACCGTAAGGATATCATCTCAACCATGATACATAGTAGGAGTTTAAATCCTGGAGAAATCAGGGAATGATTTAATCACGCAAATTTGTAGAGTAAATCATTCACGCGTAATGCAAACTTAAATTTTTAGTATTCAATTTTTATAATTTTTAAAGTAAATTGGAGTTTCTCCAATCATTAATATTCAATAAGTTTCAAGACGACTGCTTTAAACTGAAATTTTATAAGCAAACTCTTTTATACTGAGAAATTGAGTAACTAACATCGAAGGAGATTGTTAGAATGAGTTATATTTTAGGTATATCTATCGCAATTGTCGCTGGGTGCCTTATTAACTTTGGAGTTTTGCTCCAAAAAAAAGTAATTAACGATCATATAGACGATGCCGAATTTTTAAGATCAATTAGTAAAAATCCCGTTTGGATAACTGGTATCGTGATTCAAATTGTAATTGGTGGCGCTATTTTTTTCATGATTGCACAAGTTCTTCTTGGTCCAACATTAGTTCCTAGTCTTATGAGTGGTGGCTTAATTATATTAGCTTTAGGTTCAGTAAAAATTCTTAAAGAAAAATTACAAAAAGAAGAGATTTTAGGGATTATTTTAATGATGGGGGGTATCAGCACCATTAGCCTAAGCGAATTGTCTATTGATATGTCGAGTTACAATGTGCTTGAAATTGGATTTCTTATTAGAATGATGACTCTTTCTGGAATTATTTTTCTTTGTGTAATAGTAGTTAAAATCATATATAAATTTCTCAATAAAGGTAAAGGCATTTCGTATGCTCTACAAGCGGGATTAATTAATTCACTGACATCTATTTGGATCGGTCCGGTAATTACATTTCTTACACATCTTTCTGGTAATTTGTTAATAGGGGAAATTTTACTATTTATTCCTTCAATTACGATAATAGCAGTTTGTACAACCTATGGCATTATATACGCTCAGAAAGCATTTCAATGTGGTCAAGTTAATATCCTTTCTCCACTAGTGGGTGTACCTAATCAGCTTATCCCCATATTTCTATATTTTTTTATTTTCAACTTAATTCCAATAAATATATTTCCTGTAATATACTTATTTGTTGGAATATCTTCGATTATCACAAGTTCTTTTTTATTAGCTACGAGACAAGTGAAATTGGAAGAAATAAAAGTTTAATAAAGTTCATATATAGAATTCTTGAATTGAAAATTACCAAGGACGAGTTAATAGATGTCCCGCAAGTTCGCCAGAAAATTTACCTAACTCCACGAGGATTTTACCGTTAATAAGCACATACTCTATTCCTTCGGGATATTGATGGGGGTTCTTATAGGTTGCTTTATCGATAACTCTCTTTTCGTCGAAGATAACTAAATCTGCCCACATTCCTTCTCGAACTAAGCCACGATCTTGTAATCCTAAAGTTTGAGCAGGATAAGATGTCATTTTTCGAATAGCGTCTTCTAATCGAAGAAATTTTTCTTCTCGTACATATTTCCCTAATATTCGTGGGTAGGTTCCGTAATGTCTTGGATGCGTCACCCCTTCTCCATATTTGGCGTAACCTGCATCAGTTCCAACCATCATATACTTACTCTGCATAATTCGTCTTATATCCTCTTCCGTTCCATACTCCGAAATTTTATCTATTCGACTGTTTGTTTCTAATATGAGGGTTGCGAAAAGATCAAAAGGATTGTTAAATCCCTTTTTTTTGGCACTCTCCTCTAAGCTAAAGCCCTCCGTGTCTTTCCATTTATCCGAAGATATTGAAGCGACATATAGGGTTTTCCATAAATTTGGAGTTTCGCTCATTTCCTTCTTTATTTTTTCTCGAAGCTGTGGATCTCTCAATCGTTCTTGAATGTTTTCACGATCTCCTTCTCTCACCCAACCAGGTAATGAATCTGCTAGAGAGTTCATTCCACGTATATACGGATATTGGTCAAATCTGATTTGTAAACCTCGTTTGTTAGCCTCGTCAATCAGTTTCAATGTTTCTTTACTCATACCCCAATTCTTCTCACCCGCTATTTTATGATGGGCAATTTGACCTCCATAAACGCCGGACTTTTCTACAATTTCGATAAATTCGTTAATAGCCGCAATTTGCTCGTTTCCTTCGTTTCGGATATGAGAAAAATAGAATCCTTTGTAATTTCCTGCAATTTTTGCCAATTTGATGATTTCTTCCGTTTTAGCGTACATCTGCGGGGCATAAATCAACCCGGTTGAAAATCCAAACGCCCCCGCTTGCATCGCCTCGTCTACTAAAGCTTTCATTTTTTCCAATTCTTCTGGAGTGGGTACTCTATTTTCCCCCTTTAGATAAGACGCGCGGACGGTAGTAAATCCAACTAAGTATGCTACATTTAAAGTAGATTTAACTCGTTTCATTACCTTTAAATACTGTTTAAAAGTGTACCAAGGGAGGACTGTTAATCCTAAATTCCCTAATTCTGAAGCAGCTAATTTCATAAAATATTCTTTCTGCTCGGGAACTAATGGCGCTAAAGAAGCCCCACAATTCCCTCCAAGCACTGTGGTAATACCTTGTCGAACCAAATGCTCCATTTTATTGTCCATCAATAACCCTGAATCCGCATGAGAGTGCGTATCGATAAAACCTGGACACACAATTAAGTTCGATGCGTTAATTATCTGGGTATCTTTTGAAATACTGGAGGTATCAACAGGTCCTACTTTAGCAATCTTTCCGTCTTTAATTCCAATATCTCCGTAGTACCACGGATTACCCGCACCGTCGATTATTTTTCCGTTTTTTATTACGATTTCGTATTCCATTTATTTAAGCTCTAAAATTGATTAGTTTGCACCATTTTTAATACTTTCTTATGCTTAAGAAAAAAAAAGGTGAAAAAACTTGAGAATTTTGCAGTTGTATTATGTACAAAATCTATCGTCATAACAAGATAATATTTAGGATTTCCTAAAGTATGTGAATAAATAATCAAGAATTACTAAATATTAGTCTACTCAATATTTATAAATGCAAATAAGTATCAATATTCTGATAAAACGGCCTTGAAATATGGGAAATGAGAGCGATAAAAGAACTCTGGATTTTATTGGAAAACGGAGTGGGAATTTTCTATAGTAACAAGAAAGACGAACTGAAAAACCAATTTTTATCGATGCTATTGAGCGCTATGAATTCAATGGCTCAAGAAATTAATAACTCAAACCTTTCGAGTTTGGAATTTAAGGATTATAAGTACAATATTCTAAGGAAGAGTAAGCTTCTTTTTGTGGCTAAATCTGATTTGAGAGCTAAACAAAAGAATATTCTTAAGGAGCTCGAAGATCTTTCAAATAATTTTCTTCATAGATATGGGGAAAATTTCGCTCAAAGTTGGGATGGTAATTCAGATTGTTGTGCCGATTTTGAGAAATTTTAGCGCATTATATGCCTAAGCAAGTTCAAAAAATTATCGAAGGTTTAGGTTGGGATTATTAACTGGTTTTTTCCTTACACAAGAATCTATAGAATCTAGTTAAGCTATTTTAGTTTTAGGAATTAATTCTATGTTTAATTTAATTACTAACGTAAATATTGCCTGAATATTTAAATACAACAAATTGTATAATTATTTTGATAATATTAGAGAAGTCTAATATCAATAAGAAAGATATTACAAAACACAATTCAATGAGAACTATCAAAAATATATGGATACTTACTGAATCTGGTACAGGCGTGTTTTTTAGCGACAATAGCGAACAAATTAAAAGCCATTATTTTTCCATGCTCTTGAGCGCATTGAATTCAATTGCCAATGAAATAAGTATATCAGGGTTAACAAGTTTTGAATTTAATAAAAAAACATTCAACGTTTTAAACAGAAATGGGTTATTATTTGTTGCCAGTTCTGAAAAAAACTTCAAAAAAAAGAATATACTTCAAGAACTCGAATCAGTGGCGAGTTGTTTTTTCGAAAAATATGGGGAAAATTTTGTACAGTCATGGGACGGAGATCTTGAATATTGTGCTAGTTTTGAAGAAGATTTAACGAGAATTTTGCCTAAACAAGTTCAAAGAATTGTCGAAGGTTTAGGTTGGGATTACTAGTTCATAAAATCGGGTTTAACAGTTAGTCTAACTACCTTATACATAAATTCTAAACATTTATTAATTCAAAATTGCTTGAATATTTTGAGGTATACAAAGAATCTCTAGTTATATGAGAGTAATTAACAATTTATTGATTTTGACTGAGAACGGTTCGGAAATTTTCTCTTTAAATAAAAATGAAGAAGAAAAAAGCCATATATTTTCTATGTTACTCTCCGCTATGGATTCATTTGCACGCGAAATTGGAGACTCTAAGCTTACCAGCCTTAATTTTAAGAATGATAAGTATAGCGTATTGAGAAAAAAAACGCTTCTTTTTGTTGCTAAATCGGAAAAAAAAACCAGAAATAAAGTTATTTTAAGAGAACTGGAAGAAATATCAGATAACTTCTTCGATAGATACGGTGAAGAATACTTTAAAAATTTTAATGGCGATATCGAATGTTGTGCAGGTTTAGAAGAGGATTCAAAACATTTCATGCCAAATGAACTTCAAAAAATCGTCGAAGGATTAGGTTGGGATTAAAAGATATTTATTTTTTATTTTATAAGAAGCAATTTCTTATAAGAAGATTTAAGTGATATCATATAAGTGGAGATTCTTTGGTATAAATTATAAATTAAGTTTATAAGCGTAAATTAGTACTAGTATTTTGACATTTTTATCTATATTTTTAGAAGTTGATTCCATTGAGAACGATTAAAGATATTTACATACTTACATATACAGGTATGGGTGTTTTCTTTAGCAATAAAGAAGAAAAAGTGAAAAGTCAGTTTTTTGCCATGTTGTTGAGCGCTTTGAATTCTTTTGCTGAGGAGATAAGTGAAGCTGGATTATCTAATTTTGAGGTTAACAACAATAAATATAATATCCTTAAAAAGAACGGACTCCTTTTTGTAGCAAACTCAGATAAAAATATTAAGAAAAAAAATATTCTAAAAGAACTTGAAGCCGTTTCTGAAAACTTTTTTAATACATATGGAGAAGATTTCATTGAAAAGTGGGATGGTAATACCGATCATTGCGCTAATTTTGAGGAGAACTTAGAAAGAATTTTACCTAAACAAATTAGAAGAATTGCAGAAGGTTTAGGTTGGACTTATAAAGTGTGATAAGATTATAATTTAAGTACTAATTACCCTCAATTTCTTTTAAAAAATAAGAAAAAAAACTTGAAATTATTATCTTACAATTAACACATCTACGCTTGTAGCATTATTTACTACGCTGTTTGGTATAGTTCCTATGAAAGTTCTTGCTAACTTTGAATGAGCACCTTTACAACCTAGAATGATTAAATCAAATCCTTCTTCAATGGTTTTTTTCTTTATATAGTCTTCTGGAGGAACATCAAATATTAATCTGGTTTCAACCTTAAGATTAGGATCAGAAAACATATCTTCTACATCTTTCAAAATTCTTTTACCGAGGTTAATATTATCTTCATGTATATTGTAAGAAATTGTCGCACTTCCTCCAGCTAACGGAGAAAAGACAGGTGCCATTTCAGAAAGGCTATGAACAACAGAATGAAACACCACAACTTCGCTCTGGTGGGTTTTTTGAAATTCTATTGCTTTCTTTACTGCGTCTATTGAGTCTTTAGACTCATCTACTCCAACTAAAATTTTTTTATACAATTTATTTCACCATTTATTTAATAATTTTATAGTAGATTATCAAATAATGCTAGTTAACTTGAATTGATAAACAAACGGTTTACAAAAAATTAATCCTAATCAATAAAATTTTAAAGAAAATTAGCCAAATCTTTATTTTCTTCTATAATTTTTAATGGTTTTTACATCAAGCTAATAACAATTAAATTTTCAAAAAGTGGTGTGAAAATATTTTTCTAAATAAAAGACTTATTTTTTTATTTATTTAGAATTAGCCTGCTTTGTGAACGCTTTTATGAATTCAATATGCCTCAGATTTATATTTAATTGATAAAAGTAAGTTTTTCGTATAAGATTAATAATATTTGTTTTTAAATCTCAAAAAATATGAGCTTACTTTAAAGAGTCCAATTATAAAACTCAATGATTATTCTTCCATTAATATATTTTATATTTCATAGAATTAATAATATCCAGACTATTATAGCATCATCAATAATCTCTCTGCATGGATTTAAAACCTCATTTTTCACTCCATATTAAGCACAAGACTAATATTCGAACTAATAAAGACGAATCTAGTCAAATTTATAAATCAAGATAAACATGTGATATTACTTTAATAGTAAACCAAGAATTCAATAATATAAGTGTAAAACTATAATGCGAAAAAGAACAATATTTCTTTTTGTGTTAGTTGCAGTTTCAGTAATAGTTCAGCTACCCGGCATCCCATATCTCGGAATAACTTTAAGTACGCATGATATAGAATTTGATTATACTTATAATTGGAATGTTTTGGGAACGGGAGGCTACTATGTAGGATATACTGAGGAATTTCAAGCCACCGGACATTACGAAGTTGACTTTATTGGAGATCGCGCCGATGTAGTGGCTTCAATTAATTGGCAATTCGCTGCGCGCTATGAGGGGTATTTGGAGGATTATGATTCTGCAAAAGAAATGTATACATTCTCTTATTCTTTAGAAGACGGTTCATATCTTACTGGTACTGATCAAGAATTCAATACTTCAGGGATGAATGTGTGGTTCCATATACCAGGTGGTGTTACAGGTGATTCGTACGAATTGTTAGGAATTCCGTATGAATTTACTGGTGATGGGTTAATCTGGTTAGGTTTTTTGATGCCATTCACGGGTAAACGACTATATTCAGCAGGTGAATATCAAAGAGACGATGCTTATGGTCAATTTACTTCTAGATATACCTTTGAAGATTTCTTTACTTCCGAGGGTTATTTTATCGGAGAGATCTATCACGAGACTAACGAGGGAACTAGCGACGGACATTGGTCAACTTTCAATTTAGACTCTTATATCTTTGTAACAACTTCTAACTATTTACGACCGTTTAATGTGTTCGTATACCTTTTAGCGTATTGGTTTCCATTCTTGATAATTGTTATCCTACTTTATGTAGTTTACGAACATTATCGTTGGAGACCAAAAAGCCACGAAACTAATAAAGATATTATAATAGAGAAGGATTTACCTTTCGCTATTAAACCGGTATTAAAGTCTCCTTATTCAGGATTAATAAACGCATATATAGCTAGAGCGAAAGCACAAGATAAAAGCATAATTACAGCTCACAACTCAAATGAATTACTAGGAATTGGGTTTATTGAAGAAGACGGAACTATTGGTTCTTTTTTTGGGGAATATATCGATGAAATAATAAAATTTGCTAATGTGAAGTTCGCTTTTGCAGAACGGAAAAAAATCCCCGGCTATAAAGTAGTTGATAAATTTGATATTTTTAAAATTGAAAACTTACAAGTCAATTCCTATAATTTTGACGCATCATTGATTCGACCTGCTATGGAGGAAGATCTAAATCCAATAATGAGATTAATTTCAAACGAGGATGCGGGAAAAAGAAAAGAAAAATACGCTAAATGGGTATTAGATGCAGTAAAAAGCGATCTGGTTGTTTGTGCCGCAGCTCAAACTTCAGAATCGTGGATTAGAACGATATTGAACGACATCGTCAAAAGAAATTATCCAAAACCTGAGATATATGGAGATAAAATACTACTGGGAGTGGGATTTGCAACTCCTGCTGAGAAAGTAGGATGGTTATATGGTTTATATGTACATCCCGCTTTTAGAAATCAAGGAATAGGACGTTCTATTGTTAACGCACGACTTTCAATCTTAAAAGAATTAGGTTGTATTACGGCAATAACAGAAATTGCAGAATGGAATAGTCCAGCGAAAAATATATACGATGATCTTGATTCTGAAGAGTTAGGGAAAATTACTTTATTCGGTAAAAAAATGCCAAAAGTTAAGGTGAGACGATTCTAATGACTGAAACGACTTCGATATCTCAAAATGAATTTTTTCTCAATAACTCTATTAATCATACCCTATATGAAGCGGAACCAGAAGATATTATATTTAACGATCAATTCAAATCATGTAAAAAATGGGTTACAACTTATCTCGGTCCAGCTACTGCAATTCTTTCTGATATAAAAGGAAAATCACATAAAGCAATAAAAGACGAAAATAGAAATGCTATAATTCCAAGTTGCTCAATCAAGGTGGATGGAACTACTTTTTATCTTTCCATTAAAGGATGCGGGGCATACGAGGATATGTTTTTTGGAGGAAATTTCACCAAAGAAAAGGTAAAAGCAGCTTGTAGAGATATATCGCTAATAAAAAAAATTGATTCTATTTCAGATTTCAGTGGACTAATTATGGCAGAAAATTGGATGGGAGAGAGTCCCTACGGCGCTCAAGGTGAGATTAATGGATTCGACGAGTTAAAGTTTTCAAGAATAGCAGAAAAAGATTCAATTAATGGAGCTTTAATATGTCCTTCTTTTGCAGTTGTTCAAATGCCGACAGATGTTGAAGAATTGGCTAAAAAATTTTACTGGTTTCGAAAATATCCCAAAAATTTTTATCAAGTACTTAGACTCGTTCCATCAAATATTCGGTTATATTTTGAATCACGGAATCTTATGACTACTCCAGGCGAAATTTTTAAGATTTTCGGAATAAACCATGACAAGCAAGTCGAGCAATTTGAACTTAATTTTATTAGATCAGGTCTTGCCTTACTTACTTTATTCTCACGATCGTTACAAATTAATGGCAACGATCTAAAGGGAATTATCTATCAAGATGTTTGGCTTGATAAAGATTGCGTTGTTGCTCCGAATGGAAATATCCACTTTACCGATATTGAAGGTTTTATCTGGAAAGAAATCAAGATTAACGAGTATGTAGATATTCAAAAAAAAGAATGGCAAAAGCTAGTTTTTGAATTTTTATTCGCTTTACTTAAACTTGATACCTATCGAAAAGATTTCATGGGATTCAAACCTACTTGGGAAGAACAACGAAACGAGTTGGCTTTACTTATTCAATTAGCATTGAATAAGGATCCCTATCTTTATTCTGAAATAATAAATAATGATTTAGTAATAGTAATTGACATAGAAGAAGTTCCAAACGTTAAAATTCCGTTAATGGAGGGATTAAATTAAAATGCTATGTGAAAGAGCCTTAGAAATATTAAACTCCGTAAAAGAACGAGCTGATATTAAATGTTCGAGAAAAGAAATAGATGAGTTAAAGAAATATTCTTGTCTTAAGGAATATAAACCCGAATCGCCTAGGACGAAAATAGAAACCGAATTAGAGAGTTTGAAAAATAATTTTAATGAATTAACAACAGAAAATCGACATCTTTACAAAGAGATGCTTTCTGTTGAGAGAGATTTACATGGTTCGTCATTACCGTCAAAAATGATAGGTTATATTCGCATCGGTAAAAATAGTTCGCTAAAAAGAAAATACAAGAAATTGAAAAAACAAATTGATAGGCTTAACTCTCAATTAACCATCATTAAAGACCAAATTCTAAGACTTAATGCGGAAAAAAAAACAATTGAACAATTGGTTAAAGTTAACGGAATTTCAGTAATTATAACTCCTTTAGGGCATTTAATTTACGACGAAATAAAAGCTAGAAAGCGATATTTTTCGCGGCCTTTAGAAGAACTAATTAATATGCTTTCAGATTTAGACGATAAATTTACTCAACTGATTTACGATGTGGGAAGATTAATGACAGGGAACTCATTCACTGCAATCTGGGCAGTTTATATGATAAACTTAAATTTGAATAACCTTGAACGCGTCTTTGAATCAATAACGAGAAATAATTACAATTACGACATTTCTGAAAGGACAATGATGGAAACAAGCTTAAGTATTTTGAAGGATCCGAATGTGACGATTCCAAAAAGCAATAGAGATGCTGAAAACTTACAGAGAAACATGCCCAATGAATTTCGAGAAAATAATCCTTCAGAGGCATTATTTCAAATACTTGATAATTATAACGCAAAAGTAAGGGGGATTAAAAGACCGGTAAAATTGTTAGGAAAAATTTTTTCACTATGGACATCAAGGAATAAAGAAAACATTCAACAAATTGAATTTTTTATTTCTAATTTGAATCAAATTATGACTAAACAACAAGCAGGGTCATTAATTATAGAGGAGAATGTCTATGCCTCTTTTATTCTTGCTTTAGCAGAAAATCCAGAAAAGTTTAGCTTTTTTGATGAGTTACTAGAAGATGTCCCATTAGTTGGCAAGATTTTTTCAACGGTAGCGTCTCTCTTTCCATGGACACCAGAGGAAACATGGATGATCCTATTACGAGCAGAATCGAATATACTGCGAGCACAAAGTGCAAAATTCATCCCCGAATTAATCGAATATTCCTTATTACTGATGATGAATGAAGAAATCCTCAAAATTGAGAATAATTTTTCTAAGGAAGAATTTGAAAAATGGAAATATTTGTATGTACCAGTAGTTCATCTGATGGCTTATTCATTACTGGAAAAAGACTTGACGAATTATATAAAACGGCGTCCTTTAGCTTATGTTATTTCTCCTCGATATTATGTTCACTCCTCTTTACATTATCATGTAATTGGATAAAAAATTATTAATTTCTTTCTTTTTTTTCTTAATTATTAAATTCTATTTATTCGATAAAACCACTAAATAAGTCTTAACTGGTGAAGAATAACTTCAATTTAGAATATTTAAATAACAATAATTAATAAAATTGTAAAACATTCTTTTTTAGTTGGTTAAAAAGAATTAAAATTGGATCATATTGGAAATTTTACTTTATCTAATACAACTTCCAAGTCTTTCTCCTTTTTGATAAGTACTCCTAAGAAGGGCATTTCTTATTTTAACTCATCTATACTTATACCACTTTTAAGTAAAACCCCAATCCAATCGACTTTTAATATAAAGTGTATTAAAAAAAAAAATAGTTAATAAAAATTATTTTATCTATAAATTCAATTCATAAATTCCTTCATTAAATTTTATCAAACCTTTACAGAAAAGCTTAGGAACTAATTTTATTAATTGATAATGAGCAGAGCGATGATCTTTTCTACTTGGAAATACCCATAGGTTTACAATACTATTGTCACTATAATCAAAATTAATATGATGAACTGGGCATTCTGGTTTTAGATATTTTCCATTAACTAAGGATTTTTTTGAGATTTCTAAACTTGGATGTTTTGAAAGATGTTGCTCCATTATATATCTATGTAATTTCATTCTATTACCTTCAAAAGCAAATGGATGGTTTTCATCGTTAATTCTTACAGTTGAAATTTTTGTCCTCCTAGGCAAAAAAGATTTCTTAAGTTTATGTTTGCGAAATTTCCAGTGTCTCACTCTTTCTAAATCTTCATTGCAAATCTGAGCAATATCCTTATCTTGTAAATAAAATCGTTTATCATTAATGGCTCGTTTATACCATAACTTATGTATATACAATGGATTTTCTTTTGAACAACCTTTAAAAAGATCTAGTTTAATTGTGATTTTTGGAGTGTATTGATTAGAACATTGCGGATTAACCTCTATCTCCCAATTCTGAGAGATCTTATTCCAATCAATTTTTTTAATAACTTTTTTAATATTACTGAGGTCTTTGTAATAATCTAGTAATTCAAGATCAAGAATTGATTTTGATTTTTTACTTTTTATCGTTTTATAATCAAAATCCTCCTTCAAAAAATATTTTCCTTGAGAAAACTCAATCCAGCCAATTTTAATCAACTTTTCAAAACACAGATTTAAGCTAGCTTCTCCTTTTTGATGTTCAGATTTACTACCATAGATCCACAAATTCTCGTATCTGTTGTCTCGTTTATCAAAATTAATATGATGGATCTCGATACCTTCTTTTAGTTTTTCCTGTATTAGATATTTATTTGCCCAAACATGATTAGGGTTTTTCCTTAAGATTTCTAAAATAACTTCTTGATGTTCTCTCCTTATATCAAGTATTTTTGAACGAGATGGTTTATATTTACTTGGTTTAGTAATCATATATCTATCTATATTAAACTTATCCCTTGATCTTTGAATAGTACCTTTATCTATATTACATATTTTACCAATAATTCTGTTACTTAATCTTTTCCCATTGTTCAAGGATGTATCATTGCATACTCTGGTTATCCAAATTCTATGTCTATACAAGGGATTCACCTTAGAACAAGGAAGCTTGGGATAAACTTTGATTGACACAGTCCGATAATTTCTAATTGCTGGTATGTATTGCTGTTTTGTGATTTCCCAAACTATTGAATCATCCCAATTGTAATTCAGAATCTTTTTTGAAATCTCATCAATAAATTTTTCTGATAAGAAAGGATCATTTTTCTCTGACATAATATCCTAACAAATGTCTTAACATTTAAATGAAAGGGGTGAATTAAAATGCTGAGAATTTGAAAAATTAATACAAGATTGGATATCCAATCAGCATTAAGAAGAGGAGAGAAGAATAATTTTACTTCTTAAGAAGATACAAGAGTCAATAAATAAAAAAGAAAAAGGAGAAACGAGATTTTAGTCGAGTTAGCAAAACCTTGGAAGAGTTGAAAACGACAACCTCAACTACTATGTAGGAAATTTAATTTTGTCTAAAACCATTTCCATATCCTTTTCTTTTTTAATTAAAACTCCTAAAAATGGTATTCCTTTCTTCAGTTCTTCAAGTGTTATACCGCTTTTTAATAGCACAGATATCCAATCTAAAATTTCTGAAGTAGAAGGCATTTTCCTGAGTTTGGTAACTGCTCTTAGCGCGTAGAAATGCTTTAAGCACTGCTCCAGAAGGTTGGACTTCAAATTTGGGTAATGAAGGTTGCAGATATCTGCCATAAAATCTTTTTCAGGAAATTCGATGTAATGAAAAACGCACCTCCTAAGAAACGCATCTGGAAGTTCTTTTTCGTTATTTGAAGTAATAACCACTATAGGTCTATGTTTTGCTTTCACAAATTCCTTAGTTTCCTTTATATAAAATTCCATAACGTCTAATTCTTGTAATAAATCGTTCGGGAATTCAATATCGGCTTTATCAACTTCGTCAATAAGTAATACTACTTGTTCATCGGATACAAACGATTCGCCTAGCGGACCAAGGGTAATATAATCGTGTATGTTGTTTACATCTCTCTCTTCGCAACCAAACCTGCTATCGTTTAATCTTTGTACCGTGTCGTACATGTAACACCCATCTATAGCTTCGGTTGTACTTTTTATATTCCAAATAATTAGTCGCTTTCCTAAAGCTTCAGAAATAGCGTGTGCCAACAGAGTTTTTCCAGTACCAGGTTCTCCTTTGACTAATAAGGGACGTCCAAGAGCAATTGAGACATTAACAATATTTCTAAGTTGAGGATCGGCAATATACTTAATTCTGTCAGTTCTAACATCCCCTATAAATCTGTTAAAAGATTGACTCATAAGAGGAAAAAAAATTTAAAAATTTTATATTTTATTACTTTAGTTTTTCAATGAAAATTTAATTAATTAAAGAAAGTATATTAGCAACTCAACTGATAAAAAGTGAAAAATAAAAAAAACAAAATTAAGAGAGAAATTAATCTCTTTGACTTAAAACGGTTACAGAAGCGACGCTAAATGCCCCCCCTAAGTTATGAGCTAACCCTATTTTACAATCGGGTACCTGTTTTCCTTCAGCTCGACCTTGAATCTGTTTAGCGATCTCTTGAAGCATCCTACAACCTGTAGAACCTATTGGATGGCCGAAAGATTTCAAGCCACCTGATGGATTTACTGCGGTTTCGCCGTCGTAATTAAATGTACCATTTTTTAATTCTTCTGCTGCTTTACCTCGTTCACAGAATTTCAGGTCTTGACAATTTATCAATTCAGTAATAGTAAAACAATCGTGAACTTCTGCAGCGTTGATTTGTTTGCGTGGGTCAGTGATACCCGCTTCGCTATAAGCCATTTCTGCAGCTTTTTGAGTGGATGGGAACGCTGTGAAATCTGCTCCAGGACCACCTTGCGGAACATACCATGGAGTATTTGTTCTTACTGATATGGCATTAGCTTTTACTAAGACATAATCATCTGCGTGAGCGTAGCTTTCAGCATTTTCAGGAGTAGTGAGAATTAGAGCGGCAGAACCATCGCTCATCGCACAACAATCAAATCTCCCTAGCGGATCTGCGATCATTGGAGCTTTCATAGCTTGTTCTATAGTAATTTCGCTTCGGAAATGGGCTTTAGGATGAGCTGCACCGTTGAAATGATTTTTTACCGCTACTCGCGCTAAATCCTCTTTAGTCCAGCCAAATTCGTGAAAACATCTTGTAGCAGCCATAGAAAACATCGCGGGAGCAGAAGGTATAGGAAATACCGGATGGCCAAATAATTTAAATCCAGGAAGTCCTGATCCTCCTTCGTCCATTAATTTTTCTACACCGCAAGCAAGAGCGACATCGTAAGCTCCTGAAGCCACGCCAAAACAAGCGTTACGAAATGCATCCATACCAGAAGCGCAATAGTTTTCTGTTCTAGTGACAGGTTTACCACCAAGTTTAAGAACATCCTCCAAAGTAGCTCCTGACATTCCTGTGAAGTAATAGTAGATACCTATCCAAGCAGCATCTATTTCATCTTTTGTAACGCCTGCATCTTTATAGGCTCCTTGAACCGCTTCAAATAATAAATCGTATTGATTTTTATCCCAGAGTTCTCCATATTTAGTAGCATCGCATCCAATAATTGCGACTTTATCTCGAATTCCTCTTCTTACCATCTCTTTACACCTCTTTACGGTCGTCCTCTTGGAGGACGACATTTCCAATAATAATTTTTAAATTCTGCTCCCTCGTGAACTTTTCTGAAGGTTAATTCTACATCCATGCCAATCTTTACATTTTCCTCAGGTTTCTCGATCTCGGTCATGTTTAAAAGCACTCGACCCCCTCCTTCTAAATCAATTACACATCTAGGTACAGGAATGTCGTAATATCCTCCACCTTCAAGATGATCGAGAGTAAAAGTAAAGATCTTTCCCTTGTATTTTAATTTATATAAATCTAATTTGCCATCTGTCTGGCATATATAACAACTCCTATTGATGGTAGGATATTGTACAGCTCCACAGTTTTGACATTTAACCCCATACCAACTATATACAGATTTAGTGTCTCTCCATAGCGTCACAGCTGAGCTTTTTCTTATATATCTATCCTTCTCTAAGTACTCTTTAAAATCGATGAATTTATTATAGTTCTTTAAAGTAATCATGGATTTCTGGTGACCCACCAGACCCATTCTTGATTTGGATAAATCTCTTAAAGTTTTTTTATCTCTAACTTGCATTAAGATTGCATCCGCTCCGTCACCATACCCAGCCATTATGATTTTTGCATCCTCCTTCGGTCGTCTTAAAGCAGCTATTAACAGTAATAAAGGCATTGGTGAGCCAACATCCCCTACTTGAAAGAATAACCCATTTTGTGCTACTCCTTGATTGAATTTCATCATTTTCGAAATTCTTCCGTGCATACGTGGATTGTTGTAATAATAAGTGGCAATATCTATTTCTGATGGTTGAATATTGTTCTTTTTCATCAATTCTGACATAGCTTTAGTAATACTCTGTGCGTAAAAACGAGCGTCCATCTTTCCTTCGAATGTTCTAATGAACTTGTCCTTTCCAGCTCGCTTCCATGGACCGGTAACATTTGCTGCTACAGAAAAGTAATCTTCGATGGAAATTGGGATATTTTCTTCGTCAGCTATTAAAATAGCTGCAGCACCATCCGCAAATCCATATTCCCACATAGTAGAAGGTTCAGGTTCACGATTATCTGCTGATACTACGAGAATACTCTTAATAATATCGTTTGCTTTTATTGTATCGTAAGCTCGAGCTACTGCGGTTGTAGCTGATTTAGTGGAGTCTGTGAAATCGGCGGTAACTATATCATCTCGTAAATCTAGCACGGTGGCAATTAACGATGCCGAATCCTTTTCTGTGTACACTTGAGTCGTCGAAGCGAAATAGAGTCCATCTATGGATTTGGGATCAAATCCTTGAATACAGTCGAATCCCGCTTCTACAGACATAGTAATGCTATCCTCGTCGTTACTAGCAGTTGCTTTAGTACCTGGGACCGAAGGAAATTCCCAGGCTTTGGAAATTAATTCACGCGGCAATAAATATCTAGGCAAATATGCTCCATAACTCTTTATACCAATCATTTCTTGAATTACCTTTTAAATTGTTTGTGTTTAAAATTACTAGTAATATATTTTTGAATTTTAGGAAATTAAAAAACATTTTTTCTGATGTCGATAACACAATTACGAATTTCAATAGCAATCCGCTAAGATCTTTATTTTTAAACAAGTTAAAAGTATAAATAGAACTGCATCGAAATCTGATTATGTCTAATACTGTTAAGGAAAAATTAAGTAAAAAATATCTATAGGGGTACTTTTACAGAAGAAACTTGCGGTTTTGTTTACAAAGAAGGAGACTTTGATTTTGCAGCACCCTAGAGGATTACATTCACATTCCCGCAGGCATCCGGGTCTTAAATTCCCCTGAAGATGTTAAGTGGTTTTATATTTGCATATAAATTCTATTTGTAGAAACTCATTCGATTTTTACCAATAGATATATGGTATGCTTAAGAAAGGAGAAATCCAAAGCGGAATAAATACAAATACACCAATAATTATTGCGGGTAAGAGGTTGTCTGTTTTTAATACGATATAAGACGAAAACGCACTTGCTAAAAAGATCACGATAATCGCGTAGTTATACATAAAAAAGTAATTCTCGGCATTATAAATTGATTCCAAAGCGTTATAATACGAGAAAAAAGTCATTCCCACATATAACGCGACACTTAGTAGAGAATTTATGAGAATGGTAATAACTTTAAACGACTTTTTCTCTAATAAACCTAATACTATACCCCTTAATAGCATCTCTTCCCAAAATATATTAGCAATTATGAAAAAAAGCCGTATATCATAGAGGAACATAATGTAAAACTCAAATTGAAATGACAGTATTAAGCAAACAATTGAAAATATTACTCCGCATATTACTCCTATAAAAATTGGTTTAATATTAGCTTTTAACCACTTCATTTTAACGAGCGTAAAGTATTCTTCAAAGTTTTGGGTAGATTTCGAATATCCCAACAACTTAGGATAGACAATAAAAAAAAGGAGGCTCATGCTCCCAAATTCCAATATTCCTAAAATAATAGGGTATGAGTAATAAGACCAGTAATCTCTATACTCCGGTTTGGGAAAATAATAGAAAAATAGAGACACAAGTGCAAATAAACTCATTACAACTAAAATTTTAAGCCACAATCTTTTGTCTAAAGAACGATTAATGAACAGAGTAATAGTTTCAGTTTTAAGGTTCTTATGTTTAGGAAACATTTTGATAAACCCAACATAACAAAAAATGGCTCCACCAGTTATAAAAGCAATTAAAGAGAAGATCAATGCAGGAATCTCGTTTAAAAACAAAAGACTAGCAGTTGAAATCATAAAGAAAAAGAAAAACACATACTCAAAGATGAAAATTACGAACCATTTGAGTACCTTTTTATCTGGGGATATCTCTTCCAGCACATACTTGAATTTTCTTCTGCCAAAATAATACACTTTTAAAAGAAACATAGAAACAAGCATTATCCAATTTATAGGAAGCGTAATAATGACGAGAAGGAAAAGTAGTAAAAAATCTTGCGAGGTTATATATAAGAGAAGAGGTGCTAAAATAGCAAGAGTACTCGCAACTAACATAGTAATTAGTTTTCCTTTAGCTTGCTGCCCTGGTTTAATTGGAAGAGACGACAAAATTGTTGAGCCAGATTCCTCTATATTCGTCAATCCTACTATTAAAATGCTGGAAATTAAGGGATTGAAACCAAGCACGACAAATATGTATATAACATAGAAAATAATTATTGGTCCTTCGCCGATACTTGCGTTAGCGAAGTAAGAAAAGGTATAAACTATAGTAATTACAAAAGGCATAATAAGGTTCATGAACGATTCTAGATTTCTCGAAGAACTTAGCAGATCCTTATATACAAACGCTTTTAAAGGCTTTTTCGACGAGATTTTAATTTTATTTTTGTATTCGCTTGAGCTAGTTTCTAATAAATTATTTACCTTAAACGAAGGAGTAGAATACACGTTTTTTAACGATTTTATAGCGTATAGCATTAATACTATAATTAAAAAAATCATAATAACAAATCCTGCTATGGAAGTAACCCTTAATAGTTCGGGTATTTCTCTGTCAATCAAAACAAAAGAAAGGATATAGCTCATGGAAAAAGGGTATGGGATTAAACTTAGAACTAGATTTAAATTAAACGAGTATTGAAAGTGGGTTAATTCTGTGAGAAAAGTTCCTATTTCTCTAAAAACCCACTGAATTAAAAAACTGGTCCCAAATATCAAAAAAATGTAGCTAAACATTGTCAGGACTCTGATCATGTTAGATTTTTTGTTGTTCAACGCGTTAAGATTTAAAGCAAAGTTTATTTTTTTTCCCAGAATAATTAAAATGCTAAAACTAAGCAACAAGTTAAAAGCACTCGTAATCGTGCAAAGAAATCCTACGACAATTCCTAGTAACAATCCGTAATTTAGACTTGTGAATACTCCAATCGTGATGGGAAAAATAATAAGCATTGAAATGACTGGTATATCTAAGCTTCTGAAAATAGTGTAAAACACAATTCTGTAAAGTTTTTTACGAGAAAGAGGGAGTGTTTCAAAGTATCTAAACGCATCGCCGCTCATTATAATACCGAAATTAAGCATACGAAGCGAAAGGAAATAAACGAATTGCAGCAAGAAATACATTGTAAACAACAAACTTTCTATAAATATCACGACATTTATTGGAAATATTCCTTCAATGAATCGCTGAGATGTTTGGAAATACGTTATTATGGGGATTAACGGCATAACGCTAAAGAGAAAAGCATAGACAATTTTCGTTACCAATATTTGTTTTTTCATAGATTTTCTCTTTCTATCGTATTTCTCTAAGAAGTAAGATAAATTCGCTCCTGAAATTTGAATTTGCGCATCTAAAATAATTTCTTGAAACGAATAATAAGCTAAATCGTAAGCGCTGTTTAACATGATACGTGTTAGAAATTTTAATAATTAATAAGCGTACAATATAAGAAAAGGATAACTCAAAATTATTATATCTTTTGCTTTATTTTAGCTTATTTGAACTTTAAAAATCGATTAACACTAAAGGTAACAATATATATTCCTATAGATATTAGATTATTTAATTTCCCGGACTATGTCAAATCGTTTAATATTCGTATTCAATTAGTAAGTTCCTAATATTTATAAAGGTAACTTGCACATTTTCTAAAAATAATCAATAAATGGTATTAACGGTAGTTAATGATGTCCTAATACTTTTTTTAGGAAACATTTTATTAAATAAGAAATAGCAAAAAATACCCCCAAAAATAATAAATACTAATGCCGTAAATGTTAAACCAGCGATAATATTCAAATATAAGAGATTCCATGTCAAGATCACAAATATTAAAAAAGCAGCATATTCAAGGAGGAACATCACTATCCATTTGAGTATTTTATGTTCTGGAGATATTTCCTCTATAACATATTTATATTTTCTTCTTCCAAAAAAATATATTTTTAGCAAAAACATTGTGATAAGCATTATCCAATTAATTGGGAGAATTAATAAGATAAAAAGGATGAGGTAAAAATCGACCAAAGAAATATATAATATAGGGGGAGTTACTAAAGCAATAGAATTAATTACTAGCATTATACATAATTTCGCTTTTGCTTGTTGTCTTGGTTTAATAGGAAGGGAAGATAAAATAGTTGTTCCTGATTCCTCTATATTCGTCAAACCTATTATAAGGATGCTGGAAATTATTGGATTAAACCCGAGAATAACAAAAAGATATAAAACATAAAATAATAAATTAGGAGCTTCTTCTAAATTAGCATTTGCAAAATATGACAAAGTATATACTAATGAAATTATAAATGGTATTATTATATTCATAAAAGATTCGAGATCTCTTGTTGAGCTGAGCAAATCCTTGAAGATAAATGCCTTTAAGGGTGTTTTGGTTGATATTTTTATATTCTTTTTGTATTCTATTGAGTTTGCTCTTAGAAAGTTATTTTCTTTCAAAGAAGGAGTAGAATAAACACTTTTCAAGGATTTAATAGCAAAAAATACCAATATATTAATTATTATAATTAAAGAGAAAAAACCGATAATTGATGTTATCCATAAGAATTCAGGTATTTCCTTATTAATTAAGACAAAGGTAATGATATAACTCATGGAAAAAGGGTATGGTATTAAACTTAAAATTAGGTTTAAATTGTAAGAGTGTTGAAAGTGAATTAATTCGGAAAGTAAGATGCCGATCTCAGTGAAAACCCATTGAATCAAAACGCTTGTCCCAAATATTAAAATAATATAAAGAGACATGGTTCCTAATCTAATTAAATTAGATTTTTTATTATTTAATGCATTAAGATTTAGAACGAAATTTATTTTTTTTCCCAAAATTATCAAAAAGCTTAAACTAAGTAATAGATTAAAACCACTACTAATTAAGCACACAAAAACTATAGTAATTCCCAACATCAATCCATAATTTATAATAGTAAAAATTCCAATTGTAATAGGAAGAATAATAAGCATTGAAATAATTGGTATATCTAGACTCCTGAAAATAGTATAAAATACGATTCTATAAAGTTTTTTTTTCGACAGGGGAAGTATCTCGAAATATTTAAACGGATCTCCACTCATAATAATGCTAAAATTCAGAATACGAAGTGAAAGAAAATATACAAATTGTAAGACAAAATATAAAGAAAATAATAAAGTTTCAATGAATATTAACACATTTATAGGAAAGATCCCTTCTATAAATACACGCGTTGCCTCGAGATATGTAATAATTGGTATTAATGGCATTATACTAAATAGAAAAGCATAGATAATTTTTGTAATAATGATTTGTTTTTTCATAGATTTTCTTTTTCGCTCGTATTTTTCTAAAAAATAGGATTTATTAGCACCAGAAATTTGAATTTGTGCGTCAAGAATTATTTCTTGTAGTGAGATGTAAGCTAAATCGTAGGCGCTGTTAAACATTATACGGGTCAGACTAATTACATTCCAATTATAAAATGGGGTTCAACTTAATTATTATATCTTTTACTTTATTTTAGCTTATTCATTCTTTAAAAAGCATGAAATACTTCGATAGGTAAAAAAAAGTAATTCTATATGCTTTTGTAGTATTCTAGGAAATACATGTATACAATCTCGAGAATAAATTCTAAATAAATCGAAGTGATATCTACACTAAATTGATCTTTTAAAAGACCTGTAATTTTCTTGATGTTAAATTTCATTTTCTTTTCGACCAAGTAATCTGCAACGGTTTTTGACATTTGATAAGCTTTTGTTAAGCTACTTTTCAATAAGAGCAAACTTGTCTTATGATCGGTTTCTCTATTGAAAAGCTCGATCATCTTCTGCGGAATCATCATCTTTTCTTTCTTCTCAAACATCTCAGGCACTCGAAAATTGAATCTATAGTAATAAGAGAATCCCGTATTAGTTTTCTCAAATATAACGTAATCCTCGTACCTTTCTTCGTCTTCGTCGTAGGTTTCTGGGTTAATAAAAGAAATATCCACATCAAAGGTATTTTGAGTAATGTATTCGAAAAAGTTTTTTAAATGTGAAAATAAGAATTCCAGTTTGGAGATGAATAATATTTGGCGTTTATAGATTATAGCACGAAATATCAACACAAATAATTCTGATTCGATGTTGATTTTAATTAAGCCCACATCAACTTCGTTCTTAGAAGGAAATGCCTTTTCGAGATCTACATCCTTCGCTTCCGTACCTGTTTGTATTACTTGAAAATCAGGAGTATAATAACTTCGAACGTCAAAGTTGTTATCTATATATACATAAAAAGAGTGGTCACAGACAATATCCTTAGCTATGAAGACAGCTAAAAGATTTTTATTCTTATTGTCCAGTTTATCTTCAGATAGCTCAACGAAGCCCACTTTTGAACAAGTTGGGCAATAAATTTGAATTTTTTTCATGTTATCTTACCAAGAAAGCGATGAGTAAGAATACAATTAGAAATTACAATCCCAAAATAAATTCTAATAGAATATTCTTATAATATATATATGGATAATTTCTCCTATATATAATTTTATGAATTATCGAGTTTTTTTTCAAGTACCTTTAGAATGGGATGAAACCCTAATTTTGAAAATACTGTTAATAATTTGTCAGGAAACTCGTATCCAACATTGATTCGAATCGATTCGCAGCCCCAACTTTGCAAAATTTGGATGGCTCGATCCGCTAAGATTTTTCCAATGGCTTTACCAATGTATTCTTTTTTAGTAGCCCAATTGTCGAGGTAACCTATGTATTGTCCCAAATTGTTCTTGACAGCCTCTAACATGCCCATTGCCACCACTACTCCCGAAGACTTCAATTCTGCGATTAAGGTAATACGTTTTAAATTGGGTTTAAATTGTCTTAGACCAGAAGTCTCTCTCCATTTCTCTTCCTTTAACCCAATATCATACTGTTTATGTAATTCTCTTAGAATTTCAAGGGTTGCTTGATAATCTGAAGTCCTATAATTTCTAATAATAATGTCGTGTTCGGTTAATTCTTCCATGGTCATTATTTTTTGTGTATAATTATTTTAATTTCAATTTAATAAGCTGATATCAATTTTTTTCGAAAGGAGCTTTTCTTTATTTTTACCTTCGATAATAAAAAATAAATAATCGTTAATATGGGGTATTATAGGCGAAATAAACAATAATTCTTCATCAATAAACCAGTCATCAATTGTTTGATTCATAATTTCTTTTTCGAAGAACTCTTTTACATGAGTTATTTTGACTGTTAAATTGTCGTATTGTTTATCGTTATTTTTTCTCACCATAATCTCGATTTCTTGACTATCTTTTACCAAATGAATATCGGTGATATTAAACGGTCTTTTTACATCCAACATGGTTTGAGAATCGGTTTTCGGATCGAATAATTTCACGTTAGAAAAGGAACCTAAGCCTTCGCTAAGATCTATATGCGAAAAATCAATTCCCTTTAAATAAAGATAAGAGATAGCCTTTTGCTTTTTAATTGAAGAACCGTCCGCTTGAGTGATGACTTTTGAAAAATAATTATTTCCAATCCTTTTTATTAAAGTCTTCATCTCGTGTTTAATTTCCTCGGATTTTCGGATTTGCTCCTTAATTTTAGGAGTTTTTATAATTTCTTCTTTAGCGTTTTGTCCCAAAATTAAATCTGAAAATTTATCGTCGAATTGTTCAATTATTTCTTTGGTGATTGTTTGAATTAACTCGTCTCCAAAAATTTCCAAATCAGTGGGCATTGAAAGGATTATAACGATGGTTTCGGGAGTCTCTTTTTCTAAACCAGCTCTCTTTTTTATTCTTGTTGACTTTGCAAAAAATTTCTTGGCCATGAATGTGTAGCCCTTATATTCAAGATCAATGTGATCAAGTAAATCTTGTTCTTCTACACTCAGAAACCAGATACTATGATATTTGATCGGTCTCATAAATCTTTTATCATCAATTAATTGTTCACTTGGATAAATAAGAAGCGGTGTATGACCCCTTGCTTCGTCAAAATACAACAAATAAAGCATGCAGAACTCTCTGAATAGATTATTATTAAGATTTTTTTCTGTTTTATTTACCAACTTTTTTTAACCAAGTATGTAAGTCATAGATAAATAGCATAGACACAAATCAAGAAATCTAAGTATATTAAATATCAAATTCATAAAAAGTTATCTAAGAACTATATCTATAGATATATTTACCATTATTATTTGAAATTTGATAAATATTTCATAAGCGAAAAAATCGGTGGGAACTAAATAAAATAAGACATAGTTTGAGGGTAGACAAAAATACTTATTAAATAATTTAATTTTGAGTCCAGATCAGAAAATTTCTAATGTATGTCTTTGCTTTCTTCATTTCTTCTTCATATATTGGTCCTTCCCGATCTTTAACCCGTACAGTTAGTAATTCATAGTAAGTGTTTTCGATCCTAGATGATTTTTCAATTTTTCTTAGATATCTCTTGGCAAATCCTTGAACTTTTTCCGTAGGTAAACCATGAGTCAGAAATCCGGTCCCAAATCTTACTTTTTTATGTTCTTTTTTCAAAACTTTATTTAGTTTTCTTAACCACTTCTTCGATGGAGGGTCGGCGCGAATCTTCCTGATCGCTCCACCTAAGATTATAATCTCGGGAGCGTCCATTACAACAGTTTGTGGAGTTACTTCTGTAATATCACCAATTTTAACTTCGTAGTTCTCTGGGCATTCTGCCTTAAGAGATTCAGCTAACTTTCTCCCATTCCCAAATATAGTGTGGGTCATTATCCAAACTATAGAACTCATAATTTCATGATCACTTGGTTTATTATAAAATTATTGGATGCCATTATTTTAGTTGTGATTTTACTTAAAAGATTCTGGAACAAAGGTTTTTTTTCTTTAAGATCGATAACTATTATTTATATTGTCGTTTGAATTAACATATAATATTATGACGGTTGCGTGGATTATTCATAATTCACAAGCGGGAAACACTAGACGTTTATCAAATCAATTTGCAGAAGCGTTAAAAGATAAATTTGAGGTAAAAGTAGGTGCCATAAGCTCTACTAAGCCAGAAGAAATAATAAACGATAACCCAGAAGCTTTAGTTCTTGCTACAAGGATTCAAGCCTTCGGAACGGATAGGAAAATGACAAAATACGTAAAATCGCTTGAAGGTGTCATTAAAGAGCCGATCCCCAAAGTAGCAGTTTTTTACACCCACGCCGCTCCTTGGAAGAATATGTTCTCCAAAGGTATGAGAAAAACCTTAGAGAAAGCTACTTGCTTTGGAGAAGTTTGTCAAGAGTTTCTTGAGATACGGTTAGAGGGAATGAAAGGTCCTGAGCGCCCAGATGAGGCGCAAAAAATAAAAGATTTCGAAAAAATCTTGTCTGATTTTATAGGATCGTAAGTAAAACTTCAATCTCTTTTTATTTTAGTTAAAATTAAATTAGACCTATTTTATATTTCCTCTCTCATTTATCCATTTATCAAATTATTATAGGGAATCAAATATGATTATAACAGACGTTAAAACCTATTTGTTAGAATTAGATTTTAAGATAAAAATTGGATCGATGCCCAGATTTAAAGCTTCAGGTCTTTACACTAACCTAAAAACTGACGAGGGAATTGATGGCTGGGCGCTTTCTCATTGGAACTTAAGCAATCTTGCCCAGAAGCACTTTATTGACGAAGCATTAAAAAAACTTGTCCTAAAAAAAGATCCCTTTATGGTAGAAGAAATTTTCCACGAGATCTACCAAAACAGTAATCGGATAATGTTTGGAATCGCTCCAGCAACTTCAGCTATACAAATAGCATGTTGGGACATTATGGGGAAAGCTACAAAACAACCCATTTATAAACTCTTGGGAGGACGCAAAAAAAAGGTAAAGTGCTACGCATCTATGCCGCGAGGATACGCAGCAAAAGCAGCAGTAGGAGCAGTAGAATCTGCTTTAAAGCCAGAATTAGGCCGATTTAAAGCTGTAAAACTTAGAATCGGCAACGGAGTTAAAAAAGATGAACAACTACTGAAGGAAGTTAGGGATGCGTTTCCTGATATAGATATAATGGTAGACGCAAATTCAGCGTATCATACCGTTGATGAAGCGTTGAAGATAGCAAATATCTGTAAAAAATACGAGGTAACTTGGCTCGAAGAACCTATTCCTACCGATAATCTAGTTGGATTAGCGACATTAAGAAAAAAATCACCAGTTTTGATTGCTGGGGGAGAAAACGACATGGGGATTTTTAGGTTTGAGGACATTCTTTCAAGAAAAAGCTTTGACGTCATTCAACCCGATGTCACGAGAAGCGGAGGATTCTTGCAACTCAAAAAAATTGACGCAATGGCGGAAGTTAAAGGGGTTCGATGCATTCCTCACATCTTTGGGTTTGGTCACATCTTAGCAAGTAATTTACACTTCATAATGGCAACGAGATGCGAGTGGTGCGAGTTTCCATTCATACCAGACGAGTATCAATTACTCGAAGAACCTATTAAGGCAAAAGAGGGATATGTTTCTGCGCTTGAAAAGCCAGGACTTGGAGTTGAAATCAACAAACAGATGTTTAATGAGAACTTAAAAACTAATTAAAACAATGTCTTCCCAAGATTTTCTTAGAAACAATTTATTACCAGAGGAAACATTATTATGGAAGAAAGAAATAGGGAGGAATTACCTTAACGAGATACTAAAAAATATTATTTATTTAATTGGAATAATATTACTAGCACTCATTCCAATATTGATTTATTTTACACCAATTTTAATCCCAACTAATTTTCTGTTGATTTTAATTATAGTAATAATCACAGCAATTATTTCAATTGTACCAAGTATGTTTCTGGTTGAATCAATTAAGACTTACTTTAAATTAAAAAATAATTTGAACTTTAATCTTAAAACTTACCGAAACTATGAAGAATTTGTTATTTTAACAAACAAAAGATGGATTCAAAAAAGTCTATCATATGAAAAATATCAGTATTCTGAATATAGTTCCGCTAAGATAACTTTTGATATGGATATAGCTTCTATTATTCTTGACGACATAAGTGTCATTTATATTACCCCTCACAGAAAGCTTTCTAAGCTCACTATAATGCTTTTTATTGAATGGGAAGAGGATTTGCCATATAAGGATGTTTTCTGGGTTGATGTAGAACCAAATGATTGGAAACGGCTTAAGGCAAATTTTCAAAGTGTTATTACATTTTCTACTAAGAAAATTAACGAATTTAGAGAAGGTGATATTGTTTTATATTGCAAACACATGGTCAAAAAATAAAAGTTGCGTTGTATTCAATACAATAATTTTTGTTTGAATGAGTACCGTAGGGATACAACTAAGATGAAACCAGTCGAGAGAGTGAAAGCAGCTTTAAAATTTACAGGACCAGATAAAATTCCAGTTTTTAATTTAGCTTCTGGTGATATTTTTCCTATACCCATAACTTATTCGAAAAATTGGCATCCTGGTTGGAACGAGAATGAAATTGGACTGTTTCCTCATGTTAGAGGCACATTTAACTGGAACAGACCTGAATGGGCAAAAAATAATCCTGATTACGAAGGTAATAAGTGGCGAACCATCCCTCACGAAGAAATTGACGAGTGGGGATGTATATGGAACATGAAAGGAAATGACACCGATATGGGTCACCCCGGAAGGCCTACATTGCTTAACTGGAAAGATTACGACGATTACATTTCAAAATATACTCCTAACGCAGAAGATAAATCTAGATACGAATTTGCAATAGATCTTACGAAAAGATACGAGAATGATAGTTACTTCATGCTTCTTTTACCTACATTTGGACCGTCTCAAGTAATTGCTGCGATGCGAGGTTTTAGCACATATTTAGTCGATCATCGCCAACATCCAAAAGAGTTAGTAAAAGCTCTTGAATTAGTAGCAGATTATCATGTGGATGTATTGAAATACGCACTAAATAATGGGATTAAAGCCCACGGAGTATGGGTGGTAGATGATCTAGGAGAACAAAACAATCCTTTCTTTAGACCGGAGACTTTTCGCAAGTTGTACGAATCCTCCTACAAACGCATTATCGACGGGACTCACACACTCGGTTTAGAAGTTCACCTTCACTGTTGCGGTAAAATAGATCCACTTTTACCTATTCTCATTGATTGGGGATTAGATGCTATCGAGTTAGATAGTCCCAGAATGAGCGGGTATCCTAACTTACGAAAATACAGCGGTCAGATTATGTTTTGGGGATGCGTAAACATTCAATCAATTTATCCAAATAGTTATCCTGAAGAAGTTGAACGAGAAGTATGGCATATGGTTAGAAATCTAGGTACTAAAAATGGTGGTTTTGGCGCCTATCTTTATCCCACCCCGCGAGATATTCAAGTGACTAGAAAGAACATTAAAGCGTTTGAGCGTGGCGTGAAAAAATATGGAGATTACTCTAAAATTCCTCCCCATTGGTGGGATTCTCCTTTACCGGAAGAATGGAAAGTAGACGAAGTTCCACCTTTACCTATAGATTAATAAGACTATTTTTTTAAAGCATATAACATGTAAACTCCTTGAAGCGTTTCTTGAGGGTTTCCTCCACGATGAATTTCATATCCCTTTTGTTCTAAAGAGCAACCGATCTCATCCAACAGATTTTCTTCTCCTTCAACATGAGTATGGACTTCCATGGAAATCTGTCGAATTTTTAGCCAATCGTTTACATCAATACCCGCAAGTACATATTTTTCGTAATTCTCTGCATCGATTTTTAATAAATCTATTTGTTCTATATTGTTTTCTTCTATTACTTTTGTAAGAGTCTTTATCTTTCCCATAACTTTTTCTGCTTGATATATTTTTTTAAGACCTGAGCTTACTACTCTTTTCCTATATTTTTTTGGAATTAACCGTGCGATTGGGATCTCTTTACACACTAATTCGTTATAATGTTCAACAAATTTAGACACTTTAAAATCCCAATTGAACTTAATGGCAGCCGAGTCTCCACTGACTTTAGGATAATAATTGAACTCAAGATCAATTTCCTTCTCACCTAATCCAAAATTAAACAGATGAATCTCGGCTGGTAAGTTAATCGTATTTAATTTTAAAACCTTAAATATGGGAGTTATGGGTTCAAACGCATAGATTTTGAGATTTTGAGCTTGTTGCAAAATAAATCTTGTAAAAAGCCCAATATTAGCGCCAACATCCAAAACAGTATCATTATCTTTAATGTTAATCCCAAATTGTAAATATATGTTGTCTCTATATATTTCGTCGTACACATAGCGTGCTGTTAATTTATCTAAGTAATTAATGCGTTCCCCGCTTGGTAATTTAAGTTTCTTCATATATTATTTACTTTTAATCCTTGTAATTCGACTTTTGCTTAATTTTTCAAAAGATTTACTAATTTTTATTAATTTATTATGTTATAACGCTTTAAAATAATGTGATAGGTATTATAGGAAGGTAACTTTAGAATTTAAATACGAAAAATTCAATAAAAACTCAAAATCATTTTTAGGAGTTTTTTCCCATCTATTCTGTAATATTTGGACTCCTTATTTTTTTAATAATCTTGCAATATATTATTTCTTAATAAATAGTTTAATTAAAAATAGCATCATGGAAAGTATTAAATCTAAAACACAAAAAACTGTAAACTTGCAGAGTATTGAATCAGTTGCAGAAATATGCCCTTACTGTGGTCAGAAATTTAAAATTGAAATAGATAAAGAAAAAATTGGGTTTAAAGAAAAAAGCGGGAGTGGAATGTATTACCACTTATACTTACATGGCAACCCAAAGCACGGTATATTATGTTTTTTAGATGCTAATTTAACAATTCGAAGCTTACAAGTTATAAAAAGCCTTGAAATTAAGGATTAATCAACAACTTTTTTATTACTTAATAAGAAAAAAATTAATCTTCTTATAAATATTCTTGGGCAATTAATGTATCCAGTTCGCTAATAAGCCAACATAATTCGTTGTAGGTGCATCCAGTGTTAAAGATTTCCTTAGCTTTTATTTTTATATCCATTTCATCGACATTCTCTACTCCTTTTTGAAGATTTTGTTGTTTCTCTGCAAGAATGTAACACAGGTCATTGTACGAATATCCCTTTCTCGACAGAAAATACGCCCCCACTCGTACAAAAGTTTCGAACTCGATTTCCTTCTTTTCTTCTACTTCCTCTTCTTCTAATATAACCTCAGAAATTTCAACTTTTTCTACTACTTTTTCTTCAATTGGTACTACCTCTCGGTATTCCTGTAGTTGATTTAACCACTTTTCGACATGAGAAAATTCTTTTTCTGTCGTTACGATTGAAGCTTCGATTTCCTTTTCCTGTAAAGGTTTAGGTTCTGCAGTCGTAGATTGAGCTAGAAATCGCTTGGATTCGTCGTAACTCCTATATATCTTTAATTGGTTAAGCCACTGATACACTCCAGATCGAACCTCGGGAGATTTTTTTCCAACTTCAGCGATTAGTTCCTTTGGTTCTTCCAGTTTTAATTCAGGTCTTCGCTCAATGGTTCCTTCTTCGCTTAAACCGTCTTTTAATTTATCCATCATTGCTTGAAACGAGCCGTATTCCTTACCTTGATGAACAAGTAATAATTTGTTATTATTCCCTTTACTTTTATTTAGTTCCCTTGCTTTTTTAGCGATTATGTCTTGCGAATCAACGCTTTTTTCTTTTCCAATCCAAATAAAAATCGTGTTATTTTCGTCTATGTCGTCGACCATGTACATGTCATCGTTTAGGAATTCGAATCTGTTTACGCTAGTTAAGTCTCCCTTATCTGATACAGAATATAAAAACATTATTTCGATCTCCAGACTACTTTAACTTACATTAGGCAAATTTCTAACTTAAATTTATTCATTGTGTTTATAGCATAATTAGAAAAAAAATGAGAAAGATAAAATAAAAAATTTAGGATATCAATTATTCTAGCGTTTTATTGGAGGTCTCACCACCTTTAATTCGCCAGAAAAATGCCAATTATATATAGTTTCCTTAAGAATCTCTTTCTTAACTCCATTACAATAATTTATATTTTTTAACGTCAGTACATTAATAAACACTATGAGTGAAACAAAAAATTGGTTTGAAGTAATTAAGCAAAAAGATTACTTCTATATTATAAGGGAAAGATTAGATGAGGTGGATCCTCGCTATCATACAGAATATTCCAATTTGTTTTTAGTTAAGGGAGGTGATTCCGCTCTTTTAATTGACACGGGATGTGGATTGTATCCCTTGAAACCCATAGTATCTGAAATTATTGGTGATTTGAAATTAATTGTTCTTAACACACATTCCCATTGGGACCATGTGTGTGGAAATCACGAATTTGGAGAGATCTATATTCACGAACTGGAATATAAATCGATTTTAGCTTCTGTTAATCTAAGTTTACTCAAGGATTCGCCTGCAGAGAAATCAAGGGAATACCAAAAACATAATTACGAGATTCCACCTGCTCATACAATCCACAAAGTAATAGATGGTCAACGAATTGATCTTGGAAATGTAAGTATAAAAATTATTCACACGCCAGGTCATTCTCCAGGATCAATATCACTTCTAAGCAATAGAGGAGAACTATTTACTGGAGATTTAGTCCATGAGGGATCCGTGTATCTTCCAAAGAAAAAGAATTTTCCAATAGTTATATCAAGTTTAAATAAGCTATTTAAAATTATAAAAGAAGAGTTAAATAACGATGTAGAAATTTATCCGAGCCACGAAAATGTGCCTTTAGGTATTGATGTGATTTCAAAATTCCTTCTAGGAATACAATATATTGAAGAACGGTGGAACGAGAGAAAAAAAGATAGTTTTCTTCGCTCATGGATAGTAGAAGATAAGAATTTTAAATATGTAATTTCAAGAATATAGAGTATTAAACAATTTTGATAAAATATTCAATTAAAAGTTGTATATAAGTTAAAATTTGATATAAAATTTGTTTTATCTAATATACTTTTGACTTTAGTAATAATTCTATAGAAATAGAAAACTCATCTTGAAGAATATGTCAAAATTTTTTCTAAGCATGATTTTAATTATATTTCATAATGGAAATTCTAGTTTGGAATGATTTTCAAATTAAATGAATTTAAATAATACTACTTTTTTAATATTGTCAGAATTACTTAAGCTTACATTTTGAGTTCTATGAATGCTAATTCTTTTAAAAATGAGGAACCACCTATAAGAAAAGCGAAAAGTGAGATTTTGCATCAATCGGATCTATTCCAAAACTCAATGTTAGAAGAAATTTTGAATTCTCTACCAAATATAGGTTTTATTGTTAATAAAGAGCGTCAGATTGTTTTTGCCAATCAAATTTTATTGGATATGCTCGGGATGAGGAATTTAGACGAAATGTTAGGCGCTAGGCTGGGTGAAATTTTGCAATGCGTAAATTCGCAAAATTATATACATGGGTGTGGAACAGGTGAAGCGTGTCGATATTGTGGTTGTGTGCAAGTTGTTCTTGAAAGCCAGAAGCTTCAAAGTAGAGTAAGTGGCGAATGTAGGAAAAATTCGATCTTCGAAAGCGATCTAGTCTCGTTTAACTTATCAATAACGGCGCAACCCTTAGTTATTAACAAAGAGCAATTTATAAGGTATTTATTTTGGACACTAGCAATCAAAAAAGAAAAGAGTTATTAGAACGGATATTTTTGCACGATATTATTAATACAATTACGATGCTAATGAACCTAGTGGAGTTATTTCCCGATAACGAATTAAATCCTATGCAGAAGGATTACTTTAAACAAATAAAAAAACTTACGAACTTTTTAGTAGAGGAAATTAGAGCTCAAAGGGACTTACTTGAAGTTGAATCTTCTAATTTTGAAGCAAAATTTAAATTAGTAAATATAGAAAAATTCATAAAGTTCTTAGTAAATTCAATTCGGTAGACATCCATTGCTTCAGACAAGATTATTAAAATAACTAATTCATCACCTATTGAAATTGAGACAGATCAACGCTTACTACGAAGAGTCCTTCACAATCTCATTAAAAACGCTTTGGAAGCTTCAAAAAAAGGAGAGATCATTGAAATCGGAAATCTTGCAGACGGAAAACATATAACGATTTTTATTAAAAACTCAGCAAGTATGAGCGATGAAGTGAGGCATCAAATTTTTCAAAGAGCTTTTTCTACTAAAGGATTTGGGCGAGGAATTGGAACTTACAGCGTAAAACTACTAACTGAGAAATATCTTGGTGGAAAAGTAAGTTTTACAACCAATCAAAAAGAAGGAACAACATTCGTTATTGAACTCCCGATAAAGCAATCAGAACAATAAATTTTGAGTCTGAAATGTATCTTTACACAGTATTTAAGGAAAACTTTAAATAATTGAGTGTAAAAACTAATCCTATTAAATACTCTTTAATGATGTTGAAATCTATTGGGAGGAATTCTGAAATGGGTTAACCCTAACGCAGTTGCAGTAGCGAATTATGTAGTAAAGATAAAATTTTATTATATACGCACTTTTGGTTTTTATAATTTGGAGAAAAATATGATAAAACTTAATAAACGAACCTGCTTTAAGTGTTATAATAATGTTATTTAAATCTCTCTTGAAAAAATTATCGGTAGTATTACTACTCTTAGTAGTAGTAGTCTTACTATAATTCAAGAGAGAATAATTCGCTCCTTTTTTTGATTTAATTTTCGCATGGATTCTTTCTCTCTTGAAATCCAGATAGTCCTATCTCAAAAATTGGGGCAATTAAATAACATTAGCAAAAAAACAATAAAGGGAGGTGAAATATGTCAGAAAGCCGAGAAACATCAAAACAGACAATTGCAGAAGAAAACCATAAGTTCGAAACTAACTGGGCTGAATATCTTGATTATACCAAAAATTACGAGCCTGCTGAGACGGATAATGAGAATCTCTACAAATTTATAAAAGACTTTGACATTTAAGGAAATAAAATGATGTAAAAAATTTTTTTATTAAATTATATAGGAAGTGTTAATTTTATTTGGAATGATTTTCCAACTTTAAATGAATAATAATATAGAGAATAATAAAAATCCAAGACATAATGCATTATTTGATTTCAACGAGATTCCTAAATATGTAAATATCTATGTGGATAATATGAAATAAGCACTATCTCTCTTTTCCATGAAATAATCTATTTAAAATGAGTCATCTTGCATGTTTTTATTTGTTAAAGTCTGTTAAATCCATTTAAATTTCCTTTCAATAATTATGATAATAAAATAATTAGAAATGATTTAGATGGTATTGAAAAAAACAAAAGCCTGGATAGAGCTACTCAAATTAGGTTCTGTAATGAAGATGTTTAAACAAGTAAAAACATTTTATCGAGGTATTATCTTAGAAGTTTTAACTTCAGAAAATTTTTTTGATTTCCTTACAAAGCCCAGAACCTCTGCAGAAATTTCTACTCAATTTGGATATACTGAGCATGATTTTCTTAAAATGGTTTTAGATGTTTTAACTCAAGATGGAGTTCTAGAAAAACATAATGGGAACTATAAAGCTAATTTTCCGATTGATACTAAATATGTTAATCCAGAAGTTATGACAGCCTCAATGGTAGAATCATATCTTATTTATGCAAAAGGGATTCCAAATCGTTTTAAGGGTGAATTTATATCCTTCACTGGGGGATTTAACCTCTTCAACTGGGATGATTCATTAGTAAACCGTGTATACGAACAAATGCGTAGAGCAGCTTTTTTTTATACAGATGTGTTTAAACGATCTGGAAAATTTTTAGACATTGGCTGTGGAAATGGTTATGCATTATCCAGAATATGGTCTTATTATTATAATAGAAATTTTTTTAGCAACTACCACAACAATTTACAAATATTTGCTATTGATATTAATGAGGATTTACTAAAGATTGCAAAGAATGAATTTATATTATTTATTAAAGAACATTTAAATCTTGAAATAGAAAAATTAAATGCCTATTCAAGATTTTTTCCTCAATTTAATAAGGGATCGATTTTAGAAATACCTTTTGAGGATAATACTTTTGACATTGTCTATCTTTCTCAAGTTCTGCATTGGACTGAAGCAAAAAAAGCGATTTCTGAAGTAGTAAGAGTATGTAAACCTGGAGGATTGATTTTCGGGGCTCAGATGTTTCTTGAAAATGTTAATCCTTATGTTAAATTATTAGCTTATGTTGTAGAGAATGCGATAGGCCCAATGAAGAAGGCTGATTTTATTCGATGGTTTAAGGAAGCAGGAGCTCGAAAAGTTGAAACTGCTACTAAGATCAGTGTTTTTAAAATAATTAAATAATATTTTCTTTATTTTTTTTCTTATTAACCAATCTAAAAAAAATAGATGTTTCCAAACACGGAACTATAGCAGACATAATGTATTAAGGCTATATTTAAATATAGCATACTAAATAATCTATGAAAAAATTATTCTCTTTTTGAATTTTTCACAGCATAGTTTTTATATACTTTTTTCCAATAAAAAGAGACATATTTTTAAATGATTTAATATAAACGCTTAAATTTTTTAACAAGTTTTATTTTAAAATTTTTATGTTGATTCCAAAACCAAGAAGATTATCAAAAAAGAAAGTAAGAAAATCAATCACCTTACCTGAATATCTTGATGAGTGGATTAATAGATATTTAAAGCATATGAGAAAACAACAGCTAGAGAAAAATGAAAACATAAAAAAGGAGTTAAGATCATACTCTTCTTTTGTTGCCAATATTTTAGAGCAAGTAATGCATCTTTTTTTAAAGGGTAAGAGTTTAGAGGATTTAGAGCTTGCTACTGATAGAAAAACGAAAGATTTTTACGAAAAAATCACGTTTAGAGCTCTAACTATATATTATGAATTTATAGTTAGAATAAACAAGTATAGAAAATTTGACTTAAAAAGTATGTTAAATGTATTTATGATGTATCAAAACTTCTTTACGAACGGTGGTAAATCTATTTCTGAAGATGAAGCTATTATTGCTCTAGAGAGACTTAAAAACTTCATGATCAATAATAATACAACTAAAGATGTTACAATAGAACGTAGTGGAAACAAGTATATATTTCAATATTTTGGAATATATCCTAATATGCATTATGATTTTTCAAAATGGATTGCTGGTATTTTAGGTTTTTTAGGGGTTAAAATTGAAAGAATTACTCATTCTAATAATTATACTAGAATGGATTTCGTTGTTACTGACATATTCCGAGTAAATGAAGCCAATCTAGGTAACAGAAAAGAACTTTTTGAATATAATACAGAATTCTTTACTAACTTTAATAGAATATTAGAAGATGAGGATGATTTACAATTATGGATAAGAATAAATCAATCTAAACTTCCAATTATTTCTTTTAAAAACATTGAGGATGGCTTATTATTAATTAGGGAAATAGTGAATAATTTAAATAAATGGAGTTCACCAAGAGAATTCAAGTTTAGACTATTAGATTTATTTAAAAAGCTTAGATGGATTAATCAAATTAATAAAACAAAATTATCTTTTCAATTATTAATTGAAAAACACACTACTGAATATAATATTATAAAAACTGTTCTAAGTGAATTAAAAATAAATTTTGAGGACTCTGGGAACACTCTCTTTTTGAAATGAATTTATTAATTCATTAAAAATTTTTACTCAATTTACTAATTCTACTGCGGTATAAATCTGAAAGTGGTTCTCCCATTCGAGGATTGAACAATCTAAAGTTAGATTCACTGAGTTCCAGTAGGATTCTAATTATTTTCTTTAAATAAGGTGAATTTTCAGCCAAAGGCGCTTTAGACAATGTTTCAGCCATTTTTGAATAAATATCTATCACCTTTTTCTCGGTCTCATAATATGCTTTGAATGCATATTTAAGTGCTGAGAATCCACTTCCAAGTTCTTTATGATTAAAAGGAAAAAACCCATCCTCATACACTAATTCAGCAGGTAAATCATCTCCAAAAAGGCGTCCTTCTTTTTTAAGAAGTTCATATAAAGTTGTTAGAGGCAATGGCTTCAGGGTCGAAATAAAATACATAGAAGAATCGTACTCAAGATTTCCTTTAATTTCTAATTCAATATTTTTTTGAGTATGATGAGGTAATCCAAGAATAAAATTTTGGTTGGTGATAATACCTAAGTCAGATAAATTTTTCAAAAAACTCTTAGATATACCAGAATTTTTCATATAACCTCCTTTAAGAACAGATTCAATACCAAAATTTACTAAAAGAAATTTTACTCGACTCTTTTCTTGTATTAATTTAAGGTTAAAATTTTTTAAATGATTCAATGAAATCAAACAAATTATGTATAAATAATTATCATAAGCTCCTTTGTAATTGATGAAATAATTAAAGACTTTTTTCCAATCCCGTTCAGGCAAACAAGCATTAGGCTCACATAAATATAAAAATTTATCCCTTCGATTCATTTCTAATAGATATTTTAAGTTTTTTATAATTTCTTTAGCCTTTGAAAAAGGGAAGTAAGATAAATGTTTAGCTGTTATACAGAAATCACAATTATAAGGACATCCAATTTGAGTTACCATATAAGCTGTTTTAATATTTATAGGTAATATCTGTGTATTCATTATGATAGTAGAAATCTTATATTCTCTGGCTGTTAACTGGCGTAAATCAAATTTTTTTCTTAACCAAGCAATTCCGTTACTATAGCATATGTTCTTTTTATTAACAAGTTGGTTTAACCTTTTGTATATAACTCCAGGACCGCCTATATATAATTCTATTTCAGGGTAATCATTTTTAATAATCTCAATTATCCTAATGGCATTCTCTAATCTATGTGCATAAACACTTAATCCAATATGCGTGATATCTTCTGAATTATCAATTATTTCATTTATATTGCTTTCTGTCACGGCATCATCAATAATAACAAATTCAATTTCAGGGATATTTGTGGATAAAAAATGACCTTCTATATTTGGACTTCCTAAAGAAGTAGAGTAAATCGCAGAATTGTAAGGATTTAATTTATACCCAAATTCATCAAAAGCTTTTTGAATATCATTTTTATTTACATATTGGGGGAATTTATCGTATTTTGGATTATTTAAAACTTCTAACGCAAATTCTTCTGTAGATTTTAATTCTAATGGAAGGGATTTAATGAACATTATTTTGGTATTAATATTTAAAGCACCTTTTCTTCAATTTTTGAAAATCCTAATAATACTGAATCGTAATCTTTGTAATAAAAAGGAAGATAAGCGTAGTATTCTGCGCCTAAATCAATCAGAATATTCTGGCTAATTATATCATCAATCGGTAAAGGAAATGAAATTGCATTTATATTATGATTTAAGTACTCGTGTAATATCTTACTAAATACTTTCTTTTTATTTAACAGATCGATGTTATTTTTCAAAAATCGAAAGTCATACCAGCATTTCTGAGCTTGATTTTCAGTGATTTCTGCTATTTTTTCCCTTTTATTTTTACAGATTAGGATAATGTTTGGAAATTTGTTTTTTTCATCAGATCTAATGATTTCTATATCGCTACATTTGATAATTTGAAAATTCTTGTTTGAGTTTGAACTTGATATTATTCTTTTTATCCCTGCTGTTTGAATTGACTTATAAATTGCGACACTTATTTTCAAATGAGGTTTAATTATTTTCCAATTTAAATCATATAGGATAAGACCAAAAATTATCAATCCTTTATTGTTTTCATGATACGGAATTCGACCTAGAAATTTAAAATTAAAATTATTAAGTACTCTAATCATTGGTTTATTATTTTCATTAATTATTGCATAGACACATTTAAAAATTGAAGAGTTCATTTTTTTTTTCACCTTCATCATTTCTAATCCAATTTTTGTAATTATCCTACTCCCTTGATATTCTGGATCTACCATTGTCAATTTCAAATACCCCGCATTGTGATTGAGATTAAAAAGCATTTGTCCAATTAATTTATTATTTAAAAATGCGCCTTTCCAATATGCATGCTTTCTTTTCAGAGTTCTTTGTATAAAATCAATATTGTAATATTCTTTTTCAAAATATGAATTTCCATAGACTCTTTTAATTAAGTCTAATATGTTATCAGCATCATCGTGAATTAAATTTCTTATGTTAATTTTATTTCTCATATTAAAAACTATCACTAAAAAGTAAGTATTCAAAAGATTACTTAATTTCTTGAATTATCTAACTTAAAAAGACTGGTAATTTGTAAATAACATAAAAAAAAATAAGTATAAAAACGAATGTCATATTTTTCCTATGAAAGAATCTTAAAAAGCGGTTTCTATTTAGTTTAAAGGTAAAAAATCATAAATCTTTAACCTAAATAGTATATTACACACTTACTAATAATTAAAAACTTGAAACACTATTACATTTAATAAGAGGATATCAACAGAGATTGAATTTTTTTGGTATTACTTTTTTCGTTCAAAACTATATATCTTTAAAAATCTTAAAATTCGTTTCTTAAAAATTAATCTAACAACTTCCTTCGATTAATGAAATCAATTATATTTATGAATTTTTCTAACAGCTCAGTATTTTCAGATTTTCTTAAATATTCAATTGTACTTAAATTCTGATTAAAAAAATCATTGAGCGTTTCAGGGCTTATTTTGAAAGTGGAACTTATTCTTTCGATAATCCGTTCTAATCTCTCCTTAAATTTGATTTTTATTTTTGAATGAAGTAAATCATCAAAAATTAACCGTTGTATAATATGTTTTTGATTCTCATTTATTTCTGGTCTATTAAAAAATTCTGATATTAAAAGAATCCTAGGACTTTTTGCAATTAAATTTCCATCAAAACTAATATTCTGATTAAAGTCTTTTATTATAGATTTAATCCATTGAGATTGTATATCTTCATTTAAGTTGATAGCCATGATACTTGAATCAGAAATCCAAATATGAAAAGTTTTTTCAATCACAGATATCTTTAAATAATCAGGGAAAGAAGAATACATCTTATACATTTCTTCCATTTTGTTATATAAAAGATTTGTGAGTTCCACTGTGTTAAACTGAGATGGTGATACTATTTCAAACAACCAATTGTTAAATGTGTTAAAGATCAGAAAAATATTGAAGAATGGATGAGTTTCTAAGGGTTTTTGCCCTTCATTACTTAATTTGAAAAATCTTTGCGTTTTTTTTTCCGTATGCGTATAATCTTCAAGTTTTATTTTATATGTTGTAAGATAATCTTGGAAATTACCATTATTATCAACAAGAACATTATTTACATGTAACTCCTCATTTGAATAATGAGCAACTTCATAAGAGTGAGTTTCTTTTCCGAAGAAGTTCTCATTGTTTTTTTTTTTTAAATATGATTTCTCATCATTAATATTAAATGTAATATTAGTGCCACACATTAAACAAGTGAATTCAGTTGAATTAGAACCATTCTGAATAATCTCAAAATCGACTTTTTGATATCCTCGAATATTAGAATGTTGATCTAAAAATATTTGAAAGTTATGTTCACACATTGCTTTACATGGGATTGATATCGTAGTTAATCCACCTTCTTTTAGGACGTTTTTAGGGATATTAATGTGCCCTTTTTTTTTACAAACTGGACAAATAACATCAACTTTAATACTTTTTTTTTGGATATCCTCAAGGAAAATAGTTTTATTTATCATATGAACCATCAGAAATTATTTATATTGTATTAAAAAATGCAAAATATATTCTCGGAACAATATCACCTAACATCCTTTGAAACATTTCCAAGAATGTAATTGTGGGATAAGATTTTTATTGTAAATTTAACATTAATTTTTATTTAAAAAGTCGTGTGTTAACTAATATATCCACCTGAAGCTTGACCTTTGAAAAGTAATTTGAAAAAGATCGATTTACTAAATGATAATGCAATATAAACGAATTACACAATAATTTTATAAAAAAATCTTTATAAATCTCTTAGATTTTTTGAATTTCAAAACAAATTTAAAGTTTATTTAATCATACTATTTTCTTTATAAAATATGCGCTGAAAACAAATATAGGGATGGTGTGATAAGTTTGAGTAAGAAAATTCAGTTTAAGAGAAATTTTAGGTATATTATTTCAAGGATTTTATTAAATGATGTTTTATATTAATCAAAACAACAAAAGATGATATTAAATTAAGTTATAAGAATATAGTATATTAAACTATAAACATTTTTAATTTAAAAACATTGAAAAAAGAAAAAACACCAAAAATTTTTCACGAGTTAGGATTTAGAATGATTTACACTATTGGAATCTAACAAATTTAAAGAATAATTTCAGGTGAAGTTAATGTATCCTTATCTGTAATAATAACATAATCGGGATGATCTCGTATATAAGTAACTGGATAATCATCTCCTGGCTTACCAAATAGAGCTATTCGCAAAATTGTATTAGCCCAGTCAAAATCTGTATCGTTCCTACAATATAATCTAATCCTCTTAACATTTAAAATCTGCTTCATTCCGAGCGTGTATGCTGAAGATGGAAAGTTTTCGAGATTTCCTCCAACTTCAGTTCTTATAGCGTTCATTGTAATGGTGTATTCGTTCAAATTAACCAATCTAGGTCCTGTATTAGCAACATTTGGCTCAGGCTCGTTAAACGCAATGTGTCCATGTATACCTATGCCTCCATAACATGTATCAATTCCTCCAATATAATCAATGAGTTTTCCAATCGTATTTATGTTATTTTCATTTGGAAAAATCACATTGGATTCATTAAGATTATTATTTCTTATCAGTTGAGTTAGAAAAAGTTCATTAACTTTTTTTTTAAAGCTTAAAGGGTGATCACTTGAAATACTTTTAGCAAAGTTATCACAATATTCGTCCATGAAAAAAAACCAACATTGTTCTAACATTACATCTTTATCTAATAATAATTGAGTTAAAATAGGATATTGACCTGTTGGACCTACAGGTAATATTATTTTAGTTAAATTATTGTTATCGTTATTAGTTTGAATTTCGTTAAAAATGTGAGCCGCAAATAAATGGTGTAACTCCTTTATCGAATTACAAACAATAAGTTTATCACCTGCACGCTCAATCACTTCTTCTGGTGTTAGCTGAAGCAACTTTCTTACTTCTTGCTTTCGATTTTTCTGATTCATGCCTTGTCTCCTAATAATTTTAAAATATTTCTAAAAAAGTATTTTTCCTGTGTTTTCTGATTAATATTATATTTCTTTAGTCTTGCTTTATCCTCATTAAGTATTTGCGAGATTTTCGCGAAATGCACATCAGTTCCAAATATTAATTTTTCAAACGCTTTAGACCACCACAACAGTTTATCGAAACCAATCATATCTGCTCTCACTCTCCAACCATCTGGGCTTCCAGTAATATCTGCATAAACATTAGGTCTCATTCGAATAAGTTCCGCAGCATCCTCGTTCCAATGTACTCCTAAATGAGCAATTATCACTTTTAAATCTGGAAATGCGTTCGTAATTGGTTCGATCCGCATTGGATGCATAAACCACGAAGAGATATGCTCTTCTGGAGCTTTTAACAACATGGTAATTACGCCTGTATGAAATAATATAGGCATTTTCAATTCTTGAGCAGTTTCCCAAAGAGGAAAGAAAGAAACATCGTCATATGGCTTTTTTGGTATTGTTACCTTAACCATTTTAAATCCTTCCTCGTGAGCTTTCTTAATATCAAAATGTGAATCTACACCTGGACGAATATAAACAGCTCCGATAAATCTTTTTGGGTATTTCTTAATAACTTCTTTCACTCCGTCGTTATCAACGCATCTAAATAATTTCCCAAGTCCACTAATACAACATCTTTCTATTCCATGAGCATCCATTACCTCGAGAAGACTTTCTAAATAACCTGGGAAACGATGTAAATGAGCGTGGGCATCTATAACTCTCATACTTAAGTTCACTTTATCTTCAAGATAAATTCTTTTATCCAATTATACTTAATGCTTTTTTTCTAAAAAATAGAATATATTTAACAATCTACATTTTGGGTGTTAGTGAGATTAATGAAATAGATTTAACATGTCCTTAAATCCCAGATCAATTTACGATGACTTCATCAGTAATAAAATCAATAAAACTACATCAGTTGCATTATTAAACTCCTTAATAGAAGAAAGCGAAGATAATGACTTAAGATTAACATCACTTGACTATATTGACAAGATACACGAACCAGATGCTAAACTTTATAATATACTAGAACAATTATTCTTGTCCGATTCCAGTTCAGAGATAAGGTATAAAGCATTTGAAATTATTTCTAAAAAGTACCTTGATAAAGTTGTTCCGTTAATAAAATGGGCGCTATCAAACGAAAATGATTACAATTGTTTGGTAATATGTGTTAGAACTTTAGTAAACGCGAGAAATAGTAAATGTACTGCGATTCTTAAGAATAAATTAAAATTTCTGTTGAAACAAAAGTATTTTGATAACGAACGGCAATACGAAACCGTAAAATACCGAAGATCTCTTAAAAAGATGTCGAAAGCTAAAAAATTAAATAATCTTGACTGTTTAGGTCTAGCAGAAATCATAATTAATTACTTCACAATTCAAACTTTATTTGAGAAATTTTACTACATCTTTTACGATATAAAAGACGGATTGGTAACGAGTTTGGATCTTTCTGAACTAGGTTGGAACATTAATTTATGGCGCTTAAAATACCATAAACGCCTTACAAGTTTTTCCGAAGTCCCTGGTTTAGAAAACTTGAAACACTTAGAGGTGCTGGACTTCTCAAACAATCGTTTGAACTCTTTAGAAGGGTTACCGGAATTTAAGAATCTTAAATTTCTACATTTAGCTAACAATCGATTATCAATTAACGATTTTGAGATTTTTAGAAAGTATCCAAAATTAGAATATTTAGATGTCCATGGCAATATATTAGATGAGTATTTAGATTTTAAAAATGAAAAATTCAGGATAAAGTACCGGGAGAATTTATTATAATTAGAATTTGTTGCGTTTTTTCCTTGAAAAAAACATATATTATTATCTAATTTTTTATTCTTGTTGAGTTATATGTCGAACAAAGAAGAGAATTCAACAGTTTTAAGATTTTACAATTGCCCTTACTGCGAAAAAACTCACAATATCACACTACCATTAAAGATTTTAGATGGAAAACCGCATCAAATTGTCCCTTACGTATTTCTTCACTCCTCAACGGCGAATTTAAATGATTTACTCACTATTCTATATTTAGATGGAGATTTTCACATTAGAAGCGTGGAAGTGGTTAAAGTTGAGAATTCCAACATTTTTTCTGAAGATCTAACAAGAAAAATAAGCGAGAAACTTATGGACGTGATTACTAATCTAGAACAAGAAAATCTTGAACTTCGCAACTTATTAAGCAAGGTGAATATCTTAGAGTTAAGTCAAGCTAATATGGATAATGACATTGAAAAAATTAAAATCTATTTATTATCTATAATAGGTTTTGGCGAGAAAAGAGCTGATTTACTGATACCTATTACAAAAAATGTTGGAAGCGTTAAAGAGAGAGCAAGTGAAATATTTGGATTGAAAGTAAACGAGTTCCATCTATCTTTTGGTGGGATTATCTTAAAAGAAAACTACTTATTAAAAGACTATGAAATTGAAAATGGGGACGAAATTGTTTTAATTCCCGCTAGTATCAGTCAAAATTAATTACTCTTCAATCTTCTTTTTTATTTATTCTCTTAACTTATTTTGAAATAAAGAATAAATCTATTAACTTATTCCCTAATATAACTGAAATTATACTTAAAGTATCTTAAAATGAAATATTTCTTAGACAGCGCAAAATTGGACGAAATTAAATACGCGCTAAACAATTGGAAAATAGATGGCGTTACTAGTAATCCAAAACACATTAAAAATTCAGGAAAGCCTTTTTTTACCGTTATAAAAGAGTTTGCTAGCGAATTTGAAACGATCGACTTTCCTATTTCCGTGGAAGTCAACCCTCACTTACACCGCGCCAGCGATATGATATCTGAAGCCGAAAAAATTGCTAACCTTTCAAAAAATTTCGTAATAAAAATCCCGTGCAAAGAACAAGGATTAATTGCAGCTGAATCTCTTTCCGAAAAAGGAATAAAAGTTAATGTAACTTTAGTGTTTACCGCTTCACAAGCACTACAAGTAGGGCGTATAGGTGCTAAATATTGCTCTCCGTTTATTGGATGGCAAGAGGAAGCTGGGGTAAATTATAATGAATTTCTAGCGGATCTGATTACAATATACGACAATTACAATTTCGATACGGAAATTATCGTAGCAGCAGTTCGAAATGGTAAACAAATAGTTAAGGCGGCAGTTATGGGAGCAGATATCGTCACAGCGGGATTTGAAGTGTATCGAAAGAGTTTTGAACACCCATTTACAGATAAGGGCTTGAAAATCTTCCAAGATGCGTGGGATAATACAGAATTAGGAAATCTGTAATTTTTTTAAAGGCTATTAAAGCAAGATGAATGCTAAAAAGTATGTTAAGCAGGTGTTTCGTGTGACACAAAAAGTAGTAGACATATGCGCTAGTGTATTCCCTAATTGGTAAGATATTACCACTCTCATGGAGTACTGGGTTTTTTTCGAATATCTTCTGTCATAATTCTTAAGATTAAAATTCTAACCTTAAAATATAGCGATTATCATATCTTTTGTGTTGATGTGGGTTTTAATTTTAATACTAGGATTTGGATAAATTAAACTAAAAAACTAAATTACACCATATGAAAAAGAAAAATTGCTCTACAGAGGTAATCTGGTTTGAAGCAGCACATAACTTTAGGAGTAGTATGTTTAGCAAGAAAAACATTCGATTTTAACGCAGCTAAAGAAATTTACGAGAAAATTCAAACGGATTTGAAGCAATTAGGAAGCATAGATTGGGAATTCTTCTCGGAATTAGTTATCGAACTAAGCGATGCTCAACAGGCTGCTAAGAACTTGTCTGTTAGCGAGATCGACGCACTTGTGTGTATTAGTGGAACTTTTGCATTGGGACATTTAGTGCTAGAACTAAACAAGGTCTTGCATGTACCCATCTTACTCTGGGGTTTAGAGGAATTACCTTACGATGGAGGAAAAATACGGTTAAATTCTGTCTGTGGAATTAATTTAAACGCCTCAAATTTGTATAAAGCTGGGGTTAAAAACTACCACATTGTTATTGGAAATTCCATTGATCAAGATTGGATAGACGCAATTCGCATACGAAAAGCGCTCTTTCACGCGCGAATTGGCGTCATTGGTTCGAGAGCCGATGGATTTTTCAACTTGGATATAGACGAATTAGATCTTTACAACAAGGTTGGAGTGCTAATAGACTATTATCAAATTAGCGATGTATTGAATATTTCAATTGATTACCACTTACTAACCAAGCGTAAATCTCAAATAGAATCCCTTTTCGACATGATAGAGTTGAGCGACTCGCAAATCGAAAAAGTCGCGGAGCTTATTGTGCGATTTAACGCATTTATTGAAAATCACCAACTTACGGCAATTGCGATAAGGTGCTGGCCCGAATTTGCCAATATTTACGGAATTTCTCCATGTGCCGCCATGTCAGTGTTGCAGTCGGAGAATAAAATACTTACATGCGAAGGTGATGTGTTAGGAAGCCTTTCTATGCTAGCACATCAAGCCATAGGGAGAGAAACTCCGTTTTTAGCTGATTTTTCTCAGATTAATTTTAAAGAAAATTACGCTCTATTGTGGCATTGTGGAGTAGCTGCGTGCAATTTATGGGACGGTAAATGCGTTCGTTCGCTTGATTCTTACTTCGCGGAAGGAAAGGGAGTTACCGCAGATTTCGTTATGAAACCTGGAGAAATTTCAATGGCGAGGATAGATTACGCTCCTGGTGAATATAGAATCTTTTTGCAAAAAGCAAAAGGGTTAGAAATGGATAAAGAGTTAAAAGGAACTTACGTTAAGGTGCAATTTTCTAACGCAGTAAAGTCAATGTTGGACAAGATGGTACAAAACGGAATTGCCCATCATATTTCAGTAATATATGGGGATTTCATTAAACCCTTCGAGATTTTTGCCAAATTACTCGGGTGGAAGGTAATTGCATAGAAGCCCCCTTAACTAAATTAAAGTTTTTAAGCTACTTCGATTAATTCTAATTTTAATAAGATATCCTTAATCAATTCTCGAGATTTAATCAAACTTTTATATCCTTTCATCTCATATTTGTTAACAAGATGTTTTCTCACTTGTGAGTGGATTGTAGAAGGCATTATCCCTAATTTTTTGCAGATCGCACTGACAGTAACTTCATCAGATCCCTGAGTAAGCAATGTAAGACTCGCAATTAAGCCAGCAACAACCTCATCGCTTGTATTTTTTATTTGTTCCCACAATCCATCAAGTAACTTTCTAGATTGGAAGTAAAATCTCATCCCTAACTTAAATTGCTCAGACAGCTGTAAAATTTTTTGGGAGACATATGCTTTTCTATCTCGTTTCGCATAATCCTTAAATAAGGGGTAAATCTTCAGTTTAAATTCGTTAAAGTCTTTTCTAGATAAGTTACACACCTCCAAAATCTTATTCTGATCGATAGAGATTTTGCGTAATTTCATCATAATATAAACGACTACTGCGGCAAGGGTGGCTGGTGATCGATACTTAGTTCCTGGGGTTAAGCGATTACGCGTTTCACAATACATTAAAAACACTTCTCTTTTCAAGCGATGCGGAAGCTGTAGCGTATGGAATATCCGAGCGATTTCTACCCTTCCGATCTCGACTTGGTGGTCCAAATTGTTATATCGTTTATTAGCTTTCACTAAAGCTCGTAATTTGGTAGAATTGGGAGCATTTATTCGCTCAAAAACCGTTCCAATTTGAGTTTTTGCCGTCAAAGGGGCGTGATGTACAGCGGATTCGTTGTAAGGAGTATTGTACTTTAGTTGCTTTTGCTCGATTACAGCACCACAAACACGACATACTAACCCTAGCTTACTCTCGGCAAAGTCCGAAGAATAGCACAATTCGCAGGACATGATACCTTTTGAGGTATAATGAGACATTATCAATCGATTTTTATTTAAGTGGGAAACCATAACACACATCTTTTTTTATTAATTTTTTTTAATATTATGAGGACAAAAATACTCTAAACACTAAGAAAATAATAAGTAGGAGTTTCCTTTTTAAATGTTTTGAAACTGATTTTTTTTTAGATTTCAGAATTCATTTACCTTAATTCTTTAATATTATTGAATTTTCATATATATAAATCCTTGGAAAATAAAGATAGATCCGATTTCCATCTCATATAGGAGAGATTAAAATTACCCATTTTTAAGGGAAAGTATCGATCAGAAATTTCGTGACTCACCTTTAGAGCAAAAATACCTAACTTTCTTTTTTCCTTTATATTTCGAATTAATTTTTACATCATAGTTTTTATTATAAAGTTTTATTCGATTAATAATATCTCATTATCAAATTTCGCATTAGACAAATTTCTTAATTTATCGTTAATGTAAATTTAATATTGAACACATAATTTTCACCAAGGTATATTTTAAAATGATTAAAGGACCAATTAATAAGAAAGATGTAAAAGAACTTGAAGCGCTAGAGGGGGTCTTCCGTAAAACTTTAACTTATAACGATAATGTAATGCTGTGCGTATTTAATTTGAAAAAGGATGCGGTAATACCCCTTCACGACCATGAAGCTCATCAAATAGGATATGTTATAAAAGGAAAAGTAAAATTTATAACCGAAACGCGAGAATTTATTGCTCAAGAAGGTGATAGCTACGTGTTTGATTCATATGAAAAACACGGAGCGAACTTACTAGAAGATAGCGAAATTATAGAAGTATTCAATCCAACTCGTGAAGATTATAAATGAGTTCTATTGAAGATATAAAAAGAGCTTACCAAAGAATTCGAGATTTCGCAAATAAAACGCCCGTTTTTACATCTCGAACTTTAAACAAAATTACGGGAGCTTTAGTTTACCTTAAGTGCGAAAATTTCCAGAAAATGGGAGCTTTTAAGTTCCGTGGGGCGTTTAACACATTGAGTCTTCTTTCGGAAGAAGAAAAGGCTAAAGGAGTAATAACTCATTCTAGCGGTAATCACGCGCAAGCAGTGGCTTTATCCTCCTCCATATTAGGAATCAAGGCAACGATTGTTATGCCTAAAGGTGCCTCTGAAGTGAAAAAGCGCGCAACTAAGGATTACGGTGCTACTGTTGTTTTTTGCGAAAATACGCTCAAATCTAGAACTGAGGTGTCAAACAAATTAATTGAAAAGCATGGATACATGTTAATTCATCCCTACGACAACGATAACATCATCAACGGCGCGGGTACAGCAGCGTTGGAATTAATCCAAGAAGTTGGGGACTTAGATATCGTTATTGCTCCTCTTGGAGGAGGAGGTTTATTAAGTGGAACTGCAATTGCTACAAAAGGATTATTACCTAACGCAAAGGTCTACGGAGTTGAACCAGAGTTAGCGGACGACGCTTATCGCTCGGTTCAAGCGGGGAAGTTAATCTTAAGTACATATCCTAATACTATAGCTGATGGATTACGAACTTCGTTGAGTGAGAGAACATTGAATATTATAAAAAAGCATGTTGATGGGATATTATTAGTTTCGGAATCCGAAATTTTAGAGGGAATGAGATTCATCTGGGAGAGAATGAAACTTGTTGTGGAACCCTCTGGAGCGGTTCCTTTATCAGCAATAATTTCTGGTAAATTATCTGTTAAGAATAAAAAAGTAGGGCTCGTTATAAGTGGTTGAAATATTGATCTCGAGCAATTCTTTAATTATCTCGGAGAAAAGGTATCCTAAAAATAAGGTGTAGCGTCTTTTAAATAATTTAGAAATATTACATCTCGTCAATGTTTCCTATGTGCTTAATGCCGCTAAAATCGCCGGCTAGACACTGTTCGAGCATTTCTACAGATGTATTCCAAATATTTTCAGCAATATTTCCAACTCTAACCGTATCTTCCCTTGAGTTAAGCGAGATTTCAACAATATCTTCTTGGTTATTAATCACGATGTTCATAGGAAAATCTTTTTCTAACTTGCCAAACATGTGGAGCATAATCTTAATTTCTTCTGGACTTGCTAATTCTTCGCTAATTTTAGTCTCGCGGTTAATTATTAGTGTAATTTTGTTTTTATCCTCATCAACATTTACTGTGATAGCTCTTTTTAATTTGTCTCGTAACATTGGTATTAATTCTTCCATAGGTGTTCTCCTCCGCTAATTCCCTCCTTTAATAATTGGTAATTCAATATAGGATGCGTGATCTTTCGATCGCATTAGGGTAATCGTCGGACGCCCTTCTGCGGGATATCGATAGAAAGTATCTTTATCGTGACCCGCAATTGCAATTCTAAATCGATGCCCTTTTTTGATTAACACTGATGTTATATGTAGCGAAAAGGTAACTTCCATTATTTCTCCAGGAATGACTGGTAAAGCGTCTTTTCTCTTATATGTGTGATACACTTTTGTAAACTTGAAAGGAGGTGTTTCATTTGCGATTTTACGGTGTAGTAACCTTAGTTGACCGTCAGCAATATAAGTTACTTTTCCATTTTCGTCCACATCTTCGAAATATGCGTATATTGCCCCGTCGTCGTGTGTAGTTTTCATGAATAGCGATACTTTAATGAATCCCGTAATCTCCAAATCCTTGTCTAATGATTGACTAGAGTAAGTTAACAATTTCTCATCCATTTTTTCTCTACCAGCATAGGTTATAGGGAGTCCTAAAAGAGCCCACCAACGATTGTTTCTTCCTGTAGTGGCTCTAAAATTTATTTTATAATCGTCTGCCCCATCACTAACTTCTGGTTTTGATTCGCTGAAGCTAAAGTTTTCTGAAAAATACCATCGTTGCTTAAATTGGCCTTCAGGAGGCCAAACCTGAGTTTTCTTCCATTTTTCTTCTACTAAAGTATAGTAATAGAGCGTTTTTCCTTCTATGCCCTTACCTGTAACGCAGATGTCAGAAAAATTTACCCACGAGTTGATTCTTTCTCTTATCGAAGGAGACACTTTTTCACGCTCGGGAAAGAATTGGTTTGCAGGTAATGAAGCGCCGTGATTCCAAGAACCTAATATCGCAATCTGAGGGTTACTTAAGTTCATAAATCGGTGAATAATCGCGTCGCAATAACCAGAATCTAGATAACTGCACCAAGCTAGTATGGGTACTTTGGACTTCTCGAGTCTTTCTTGATCAGTAAAAGTGGCAATCGTATCGAAATTCATTCCTTCCATCAAAGTATCATCGCGAAAAGTTTTATCACAAGCGAGATCATGCACATATGTATTAACTTTGTGCTCAATCAATGCCTTTTTTAATAATTCTCCGCTTACATCATTGTCGACTAGCTTAACTCCTTTCAATAATACCCAAGAATCCGGTCCTATTTCCCGGAATGCCTTAGGACTGTTTTCATCTAGTTTTTTTCCTAAAAAGGACCATAATTGCATAAAACCCCGGTCGTAGCAACCCCCAGGAAGAGCTACATCGTTGTATGGATCCCAAAAAGCGTGTCCTATAATCAATGCCTTTACAGCAGAATGAGCGTTATATCCAAGCTTTTCAACGCAAATACCTGGGTAGGAGATCCCCTTCGAAATAACCCTACCATCCGACCACTCCTGAGTAATTATCCAGTCAACTACATCCGCTCCATCTCTTATTTCCTCTTCTGTCCAAGGGTACGCTCGAGAACCATAAGAAGCTCCACATCCTCTAACATCGATGTAAACAATTGCGTATCCTCTATCGGTGAATATTTCGTTGGAAGGACTTTGAGTTATCACTTCGTCGTAAACCCACCTATAAGGAATTCTTAGGTGATACGCTCTCCAATACCTTGTTTGATGTAAAAGAGTTGGAACCTTACCACTAGAAGGTAAATCTTTCGGAATCAAAATTGTAGCAGCCAATTTCACTCCATCTCGCATTTCAATGTATTCTGAATGAAGATTGTAATTATATGTAAGCTCTGGTTCCAGTACTTCTCCCAATGCCTCAAAAGGATTTGCCTTAGATTTATCTACTTCCAGCAATTCATTTTGTTTTAACATTATAGCATTATAATATCGTGATTTCTTAATTATAAATTATATTTTGTCGTGTTTTTATATTAATTTAACTTTACAAAATGGAGATAAACTATATTGAACTTAAAAGGATTTAAAAAAATATTGGATAGATTAGTTTTTTGGATGTAACTTTAAAATCTCTCGAGTTTCGTCGTGAGTAGCAACTTCTCTTCCTAATATCTTAACAATTAAGGCAGTTTTAAAGATTCAATCAATTATAACTCGTACACAACCATCTATAATATTTCTATAATTTTCTTAACAAGTTTAGCTGTTATTTTATCAATTGGTTGAGATCCTCCGATTGATACAATATATTCACCAGGTATTATTTCTTTAGCTCCAGTGGAATTTATTCGAAAAAATTCGTTATAATTTAATTGAAATGTTACTATTTTTGCGGCTCCACTTTTGATAAAAATTTTCTTGAATCCTTTCAATCCTCGTATAGGATCATTTTCAATTGGATTAACTGGGTTAAGATATAGTTGTACAACTTCTGCACCATCGTACGGTCCTTTGTTTGAAACTTGAACCGAAATGTCCAATAATTCGCTTTTTTGTAGTATTGTTTTGGATAGCTTATAATTATTATATTCGAATTTACTGTAGCTTAACCCAAACCCGAACGGATAAATCACTTCTCCATCAAAAAACCGATATGTCCTCCCTTGCATTTTATAATTCTTAAAATCTGGAATTTGTTCTACTGAATTATAAAATGTAAGGGGAAGTTTACCAGAAGGATTTTGCTGTCCAAATAAGACCGAAGCTATAGCATCACCAACTCCTGACCGGGATACCAAGTTTCAACAATTGATGACACATGGTTATTTGCATAGTTAATTGATAAAGCACTTCCTCCCGATAATATTAAAACAACGGGTTTACCTATGGAGTTGATTTCCCTTAATAAGGTTGCTTGATTTTCGGGAAGATCTAAAGAACTTCTATCTCCCTTAAGAGGACCTAATACAAATCCTTCCTCGCCTTCGATACTTCCAGACAACCCTAATGCTAAAAGTGAGATGTCTGCATTTGTTGCTATATCAATAGCTTTATCAAAATCATCTGCTAAATCCCCTATTAATTCACTTCCTTTAGCATAATTTATTTTTGTATTTTGAGATACGGTAGACTTAATACCTTGTAAAATGGTAGTGTATTGAGTTGGTTCTCCGCTGTAATCTCCTAAGAGAACTTCTAATGTATTTGCGTTTGGACCGATAACAGCAATAGAATTAATATTTTTTGAAATTGGAAGTAGATTATTTTCGTTTTTTAATAGAACTATCGATTCTTCTGCCATTTGTTTAGCCAAATTCCGATGCTTCTGAGAACCAACCACAGAAAAGGGAATTGTTGAAAAAGGAACCATTTCAGGAGGATCGAACATACCAAGTTTAAATCTTATGGCAAATAAACGCCCTAAAGAGTTATCCAAATCGTTTTCAGTCAGAACACTTCGCTCTAAAGCATTTATAATGGTTTTTTGGTGTTTCTTTATTTTCCAATTGGTCATTATATTAAGAGGATTTATCACATCGCACCCTGCTTTTATCGATCGAGAAATAGCCTCTTCGTAGGTTTCTACGAGTTTATGCCCTTGTAAAATGTCGGTCACCGCTCCACCATCGCTTATCACATATCCTTGAAATTTCCACTCGTCTCTCAAGATTTCTTCTAAAAGATAGCTATTTGAGCTGCACGCTTCTCCATTTAACCTATTATATGCGCTCATAATTCCAAGAGCTTTCCCCTCTTTAATTGAAGCTTCAAAAGCTGGTAAATAAGTTTCCCATAAATCTTTTTTATCTACTCTTATATCAAATTTATGTCTAATATTTTCAGGTCCACTATGGACGGAGTAATGTTTCACTTCTGAAACGCATTTCAAGTATCGAGGATCATTCCCCTGTAAACCTTTAATAAATGCAATTGCTAACTGAGAAGTCAAAAACGGATCTTCTCCATATGTCTCTTGACAGCGCCCCCAACGCGGATCCCTACAAATATTAATGTTAGGAGCGGCAAATGTTAACCCATAATATCTCGTTCGTTTGTTATTTCGAATAGCTTCGTGGTGTTTAGCACGAGCTTCGGTAGAAATTGCGTCTGCTACATTATATACAAGAAAAGGGTTCCAAGATGCAGCCATTGCAATTGCTTGAGGAAACACAGTTGCTTTTCCCGCAAAAGCGACCCCGTGGATACACTCGTTTCTCCAATCATAACGGGGGATCTTTAATCTCTTAATCTCAGTTGATATATTAAGTATTTGAGTAGCTTTTTCTTCCAATGTCATCTGGGAAAGAAGCGATTTAACCCGTTTTTCAATGGGTAGATCTGGATTTAAATAATCGAAGTGAATCATATATTTATTAGAAAATGAAATAAGAAAAATATAAAGAATAATTTTAAGAAGGTAATAAAAGAGAAAAATCTAAATTTTAATTTAGAGATTTATATCAATTAACTTTAAAAATAATCTTTATCTTCGTATTGTACCGGGTTTTTTTAATCTGAAATAACAATATATCCATTTGAAATTGCTTTCTGGTTGTTTTCTGTAAATACCTCAAAAAAAACCATTTTAGTGCCTTCGTTTGTATCTACTTTAGTTACTTTCAATTCGATATTGGTTCCAGGAAACACCATACCTGTGAATCGGCAAGAAATTTCCTTAATTCTGGTTGGGTCTTGCTTCGCTTCTATGTTCGTGATTTCCTTTACAGAATAAGCGAGAGTGGCGGTTCCTTGCAAAATTATATCTGGTAATCCAACAAAACGAGCAAATTTTTTCGAGGTGTGAATTGGAAACACGATGTCAGTACAACCATCGTAAATGAACGGTCTAAATTTGTCAATATATATTGATTTCGACCATGATATCCCATTTTGGGTCTTTTTACGAGAATTGATAGGTTTTTCCTTTGGTCTTGGCCTATCTCCAATGTATTTTACTCCTCGGAGCAATCCACCCATATATTCTGTAAACACGCTTTCACCAGAATTATCAACTGCATTTAATTGAATAACTACATATGTTCCCGAGCGATGGGGAGAAATCTCTATCACCTCACCACTAATCTTTAACTCGTCGTCAGGTTTAATTAAGCGATGAATCTGTAAATTCTCGGTATAATGAACCACTTTATTCAACACTCTAACGGGAAATTTATCTGATCCGATGTTATTCGTAATGTTTTCAAGAATAGGCCATGTAACTGCAACTGCGAACATAGGAGGAGCTAAAATTTCCTCTCTTCCTTCATCGTTAAAATATACTTCGTTATCGTCTTCTATAGCTGCTGCGTAGTTCATTATTTCTCGCCAATTGATTTTCGTGGTGTATTCCTTTAAAGGAGTGCCTTCAAACTCTGAACTTAACTTCATATTACTCTAGAATAATATTAATGTTTTAGATAAATTCATTCTAATTCATTTAACTTTGATTTATGAGTTATATAATTCTAGTTTATAATTTAATCTCTTACAAAAAAAAGAATAACATGTATAATTGATATTTCAATAATAATTATTTGAGGTCATTTCGAAAAAATTACCACTATGAAATAATAAGAGTATCTTCATAGCAATATTGCTAATTCGGCACTCATTATTATAAGAAAAGTTTTATCCATAAACTAAATTAAGTCTAGCAATTTTTCATTAATAATATGGTAATTAAAACCATCTTACCGTATTTCAAGACATCTGGTACCAACTACGAAATTGGTTTTAACATCGGAACACAATTTAAAACGCGAATCCACAAAGCTTTTGAAGAAAGCGTTATATTTAAAGAACTATTTGAAAGAGATAAAAAAGAACCTAGCTGGGTTGATAAACTTTTAGATCACGCTAAACAAAATTTCCCCCAATATATTGAGGAAATGCAAGGAATCGCAAACGGAGCGAATATTGATTTTAGAAGAGTATTGGTTGCTAACTTTAGGCATTTTTTTCCCCCCATTCCCCAATATGCATGTTCTACTGTTATTTTTAGGGATAGAAATAAAATTATATTAGCTCATAATGAAGATCACGAATATATTTTTCAAGACACATCTTACTTACTCCATGTAGAATTAGAAAACGATGTAAAGTTTTTAGCTCATGCTTATCCAGGATGTTTACCTGGTACATCGTTTTCTTTTAATATTTTTGGTATTGCTAAGTCTTGTAATGCGATTAATCGCTGGCGTGTGCCAATGGGAATACCTCGTGTCCTGTTAGATAGAGCAATGTTGGAAGCAAAAACAATTAACAAGACTCTCGAAATTGCACGAACATCTGGGAGATCAGGTAGTTTTTCCTACAACATAATTTCCCTTCAAGAAAAACGAGCTGTCAACCTTGAAACCAGCTCGAAGAAAAGTTATGCTACCGAAGTCGATGATGTCTTTTTTCACTCAAATCATTTCGTTTCGAAACCTATGAAAAAGTATTCAATCGCAGTTGATTCGACTAAAAGGAGATACGAGAGGGGATTTGAATTAATTCAGAACACTAACATAGCTTCATTGGATGCTCTATCCGTTCTTAGTGGCAAAAAGATTTTAATTCCTAAGAAAAAAGCAAGAGAATCGGAACTAGGTGAACTATTTACCAGCACACTGTGTACAGCTATGTTTGAATTAGAAGAAAACGGGTTATCATTAAAAATCTATCCGCCGACTACTGAAAGAAAAACCTATGATTATTACGATATCAACATTTTCAAGGAAGGATAAATTCACTAGTTTTGGGATATTATAACAAAATTAATTATATGTAAAAAATAATCTAAAGAAAACTCAGACATGTTTAGTATAAGATTACTTTACATGAGGATGAATTAATTTGGTAGAAGCATTAGAAAAAAAATATTATAAAGCAGCAAGGATAATCAGCTCTGCTGGAGGTACACCATTACCTGTTTCCGATACGATTATCGATATTTTAAAATTCGTTATTACTGAAGATGATTTAGATTTTATATCTGCATTTCATTGGAAAAGATCTCAAACTCTCGAAGAATTAAAGAAAAGTAGCAAATTACCAGAAGAGAAAATAATCAAAAAAGCTACAACGCTAGCGAAAATTGGGGTAATGTTCAATCAACCCAATTCAAAGGGCGTTATGGTGTATCGACTGCTCCCACTCGTGAATGTGGGAATATTTGAGTATTTTTTCATGGGAAAATTGGAAATCAACAAAAGGAACAAAGAAATCGCTGATCTATTCAAGAAACTACAATACGAGCTTCGTGAATTCATTCAAAAAGAATACGATACTGTCGTTCCTACCCTACTCGATCAGCCTCCAATTGACAGGACACTTCCCGTATTTAAAAACATAGAGGGAACTTCGATAAAAGTAGAAATCAACCAAGAAATCGATGTACCCATAGAGAAGATACTTCCAACTCAGAGAGTGGAAGAGCTTGTTGAAAAGTTCGACGATATCGCAGTTGGGCATTGTTTTTGTCGTCACCATCGTGACTTACTAGGAGACCCGTGCAAACAAACGGATCAGCGCGAAAATTGCTTCACTTTTGGAAAATCTGCGCGCCATGTCTCAGAAAACGGTTTCGGTAGGTTAGTTTCAAAGGAAGAAGCTCTCAAAATTCTTAAAAAAGCGGAAGAAGACGACCTAATTCATAAAGCTTATCACCCCAATTTTGATATAAACCGAGATGAGACTAGTATTTGTAATTGCTGTAGTTGTTGTTGCGGTTAGGTACCAAATATGTTGATAGGCGCAACGATTAACGCTGCCAAATTCACATCTAAGATAGACCAAGATTTGTGCGTAGGATGTGGAATCTGCGTTAAAAAATGTCAATACAATGTAATAGAGTTAAACGATGATAATAAAGCTGAGAAAGTAGGAGAATTTTGCGTAGGATGCGGAATATGTGCGAAATATTGCCCCGAAAATGCTATTTCCTTGGTAGAAAATCCTCGCATTGTTAGAATTCCTCCTAAAAGAATCAATTAATTTACAATCCCATAATTCACCATTTTTTGAATCGAACCCAAAATTTATTTCTTAGATATTTATCTTATTAATTTCCATTGTGTTTTGTGGAATAAAATAATAAACCCGAGTGAAATGAATCCTAATATCCATAAGAGAGGAAAACTTGGGATTATTTGATTACATTCATTGTTATCGTGAATATCGTTATTGCTCCCAAAATCATTAACACTGCTTAATTCATTGTTACAAACAATATTTTGATAAACTTGGTTGTTTTCTGTTTCGCTATCTAAGTAAATGCCGTCATAATGGTTGTATGAAGCATTATTATCGTATATAATATTATTATTCGATTCGTCCAATTTAATACCATAGAGTCTATTATACGATGCCTCATTACCCGAGATGGTATTGTAATTCGCCAATTTTAAATATATTCCATTTATAGTGCCCTGAGAGATGAAATTATTCAAGACGAAACTATTACTAGAGTCCCAAAGTCTAACTCCCATACCACATTCTGAAATATCGTTTTCCGAAATAGCGATATGATTTGAGTTCCACAGATTAATTCCCACCTCATTATCGAAAAATTCACATTCAGTAATATTTATATTTTCACATTGGAGAAGTACGATCCCTCCCGAGCTTCCGACACCTGCTGCATCTTGAATATAACAGTCTTTAATTATTAAATATCTATCCGTATTTTTGATCTCAATCCCAAAGCTATTAGGATTGGAAGGGCCTCCTTGTCCCACAGCATTTATCTCATAACCTTCAATCACATGAGCAGTGGACCACGATTGACCGCTCGTCCCCCTTTCCGAACAAAACGCGTCTAATGCCGCATTTCCGTCAATGGTAAGTGGAGAGTGAGATTCGGACACTCTTGGTTCGGAAATACATCTATTGTTAATTTCTTCCCGATATAACGCAATGGCAAAAGAACTCGATAATACCGCCAGAATTAGATAAATAACAAGAGTGTAAAACTTCATTTCAATAACTTTTTTTTTATATTTTGACCTAAATATAGTGTTTTTCATTGAAATTACCCTTTTATTAAAAGTTTTAATCAGAATTTTTCTTAATTAATATTAAAAGGTTTTAATTACCTATAAATAATCTAATTTTGAGATATTCAGCAAATAAGAAATTTAAACTTAAAATATTTTTGAATCTCTTAAATTTTTCTTTTAAAAAGTAATTCTTAAAGGAGTTTTTTCTGATATACTCTTTCTAAGAATTCTTTTAGGTTAATATGATTTAATAGCTGAGAGTAATTCAACTGAAGGTACAATGTATATTGTAAATTTAACTAATTTTTTGTAAGATATTTCGGTTTCTTTAAGTAAATTACCTAAATTTAATTAGAAACTAAATAAATTAAGGTAACAATGAAACCACCATATTGTCGAATTTGTGGAAAATTTTTAGAAACTGAATCTGAAGGAGGGCTAATTTATTTCAAGAAAACCCCAAAAGATAAAGAATGGGTACAAAGAATGGAACGGATAAAAGGTGTAGGGCATCCACCATACGCTGATTGGTTTTGCGAAAATCACTTTAAGGAAGCTTACGAGTTAAAAGATTTAACTATAAACGAAGCAGTTTTGATTATAAAGAAAAGAATCAAAATCTAAAAAATATTTTAATTGCACAACTAATTAATTGTATTTGAATTATGAATTCGCTAGAATTAACATTATCTGCAATTAAAGGGATACCAGAAAAAATCCCGTTTAATCCATTCATTATGCATTTAGCTGCGTTGTTAATCGGTGTAGACTATAATCGTGAATATTGCCAAAACCCTCAAATTCTGGCTAAGGGACAAATAAAATGTTCATCTTTTTTTGGTATTGACCACGTTAATGTATCTACGGATGCTTATAGAGAAGCTAACGCGTGGGGGGTAGAAATCAATTGGGAAAGTCACACGCCTGTTGCTAAAACTCACTTGAAAATCGATGAATTTGATTCTATCGAAGTCCCCGATCTTAACTCCAATCAGCGAATTTTAAACCGAGTAGCCTCCGTAAGAACTCTCACAGAGCAAGTAGCCGGGAAACAGTGTATTGTAGGTTGGATTGAGGCACCCTTTGCCGAGATATGTTGTTTATTCGACCTTGTAGAAGTGCTCAAGCTATGTAGGTATTCAGATTGGGAAAAACGACTAACTCATCTAATTGAAAGAATTCTACCGATTCAAAAAGAATTTGCTGACATGCAGCTTGAAGCAGGAGCAAACATTATTGGTGCAGGAGATTCAGCAATTTCTCAAATTGGTCCGATGAGATACGAATCTTGCTGCTTAAAATCTACAATAGACCTGTTTGGACACATCCAAAAGCGCGTACCAGTATTATATCATATTTGCGGAGATAATTCAGTCGTAGATCGAGAAGGGAGAGACATGTTAAAGTTGGTATCAAGTACTAAAGCAGCGATTCTTGATTTAGATTACCAAGTGGATCTTAAACTTGCCAAGAAAAAGATAGGAACCGCAAATTGTATTAGGGGTAACACAAACACCCAGATTTTAGGAAGTCCGTCCTATACTTCCGAACAAGTAATTGAAGAAACTTCAAAAACCATCGAAGCGGGGAAATCAGATGGAAGGTATATGTATGCGGCAGGTTGCGAATGGCCTTGGGAACCGATCACAATGGCAAGTAGAAATCTAGGTATCGCAAAGAGTCTTGTAGAAAAATTTGGAAATTACAATTAGTTAATTGACATTGTTTTATAATTCAAATTCGATTAGCCTATTTGAATATCGGCTCGAAGTCTAAATATAGCACATACTCATTCTTATCCTTGAGAAATTCTTGTGAAGCGTTTTCTATAATGTCTTTAACAATTTGATTATTTAATCTTTGAAAATTTTCTTTCCTCCATTTTGACCAGTGAGGTTGTCCCATAAAGTAGATTGTCCAAGGAGAGGATTTATTTGTTTTAGATCTTAATTTTATTTCATTTGATAAAATAATCCAGAAATTAAGTAAGCGATGTGATATCTTCTGATCTTGTTTCATTCTACTGCGTATAAATTCCCCAAACGCTAAAAACATTAGAATCCCTAACCCGTATTTGATTTGTATTTTACATGAACTAATTAGATAATTTTTCTTCAAGTCGTTCCAACTCATTTGCTTAATTTCGGGATTTTCAATATTTTTAATACTTTCGTACAGCTTATTATAATAAAATTCGGGTGTTAGATAAGGAGCAGTCTCTACAAATTGAAATATACGCATTCCTCCCGCTATCCTCCACTCGATCCACTTGACAGAGTATTCTAAAGCAAGAGTTAACGCAGTTTTGTCGTTATGTGAGCTATTTAATATTTTTTTTAAAATTTCATTTATTTCACCATAATATTTAACGTAATGGTCGTAAATGGATACGTAGGAATAACCTAATATATCAATGTATGTAAATATCTCTAACAAATCTACAAAAATATCAACAAATTCTTTTTCATGTCTGAATTTTTGAAATTTTTCGTCGTCTAAAAGGGAAAAAATAGCGTAGAAAGTTGACTCACCCGTATAAATGGTTGCGAAGAGTAAGTGGTACTGGATCACTTTTAAAACTAGAACTCTCTCAAATGGACTTAAATCAAATACTTCAAGAAGCTTGTTATTAACTATTACTCGATAACTTTCTTCGGGGTGATCTTTCCTATCAAACAGTCTACCGATATCGTGCAGTAGAAGAATTATCGGAAGAAGATTTGGAAAAAATTTTTCGAAATTTCTAACTTTTTCTGAAAGAATTTTTTGACCGTTTTCTGAAAGATTTGGATGGAATTCGTGGTTGTTTTTCATGCTAATGTAGATTTTGAATGTTCGTAATATATGTCTTACCGTTCTTGTGTATTCTTCGAAATCAATTTTCTTTCCTTCGTTGAAAATATTCGTCGTATTAGGGAAAAGCGAAAAAATATCGTTTACTTGTTGATTTTCATCCAGATTTTGTAAGTTATCAATTTCAGATAAGCTAATTGCGGAAAATATCTGATTTAACGATGTAAACATATTAGTAACAAAATATGAGTAAAAGGTTTAGGAATATAATGAGGAATATTATTTCAGTCTAAAACCATTCTATTTTATGCGATCGAATTTGAAAATTTAATAATTTTCCAATCTTCTTGTTTAATTAAGAACGGTTTCAATATTCACAAATTAGAATTAAATCACTCAGAGTTTTCGAGATTTCGTTAAATGAATGTTAAAATTGAGGGTGCTAGAGAGAACAATTTAAAAGACCTAGATGTCGAGTTTCAAGACGGTTTGACAGTGGTAACGGGAGTATCTGGCTCGGGTAAGTCTTCGCTTGTGTTTAACACCTTATATCACGAAGCTCGAAGAAGGTACTTGGAATTATTCACTTACGGTAAAACGGGATTGAGGTTATCTCCAGCAAATGTACGCTCAATAACTAATTTAGGGCCCACTATAGCCGTTGGTCAAAACTTATTAAACAGAAACCCAAATTCAACATTAGCTACAGCATCTGGGTTACATCCATTCTTTCGCTTACTATTTACTCGCTTCGGAGAACGAATGTGTCTAATTTGTGGACATCGATTGAGTATTTTCACAGAAGACGAGGTCATAGAAAAATTACGGGTATATTCAAAAGAATGTTCAATAGCAGTTTACGCGCAATTAGTTCAAAATGTTAAAGGAAGTCACGCTACATTGCTTAAAATGCTTGTAAAACACTTTTCAAACGAGAAAGTAATAGTTGATAATAAAACATGGGATTTTCGAAAACTTAATCCAAATAAACCCCATAAAATCCAAGTAAATATCGCAAAATTGGATAATAAATCAACTCTTAAGCAGATACAAGAATCGATTGGTGAGATTAAGGCCTTAGGGGCTCATATAATTAATATTGGCAGTGGTAATAAATCAATAAAGCTTTCATTGGCTAAAATTTGTCCTGAATGCGGAGCGTGGTTTAAGGAATTGAAACCTAAACATTTTCACATGCCATGTCCATACTGTAAGCGAAAAGGTTGTGAAAAATGCAATGGAACGGGATTTCACCCACTTGCAGTATCAACTTATATCGAAGATCAAACCCTACCAGAATTACTAAAGCTATCAGTTAAAAATGCTGCTGACTTATTTGAAAAATTAGAACTCCCTTCTTCTGCGAACCGAGTCTTATCCGAGATAGCAAAAAGATTATTAGCTTTACAACAGGTAGGGCTAGAATACTTGGCCTTAGATAGGAGTTCACCTTCTTTATCGCGAGGTGAATCCCAGAGAGTTAGAATAGCAATTACTCTAGTAAGTCAACTTGAAGATATCCTTCACGTGTTAGATGAACCTACTATTGGTCAACATCCTGCGGATATTAATAGATTCATGCCTATACTCAGACAATTCAAAGGAAATGTCATATTTGTCGAGCACGATCGAAACGCAGCATCCTATGCCGACCATAACTTAGATCTCGGACCGGAAGCGGGTATCCAAGGTGGGGAAATTGTGCATCAGGGGAGTATAGGATCATTGTGGAAAGCAAAAACTCACACAGGGAGATTTTTTAGCTTCAAACAAAAAGTAGTTCCTCCTAAAATGAGAACTAAACCAAATATATTCTTGAAAATCGACCAAGCATCAAAACATAACTTAAAAAATATCGATGTAGAAATTTCCCTACACAGATTAACCGTAATTACTGGTGTCTCAGGTTCTGGTAAAAGTACATTAGTTGAAAATGTATTATTCGAGTCTCTTAAAAAGAAGAAACCTATCGGATGCAAATCCATAGAAAATCCCAGCCTAAAAGTAAGAATCGTCGATCAGAGCCCGATTGGAAAAAATCCAAGATCCAATCCAGCAACTTATACAAAGATCGCTGAAATCATAAGGGATCTTTTTGCAAAAAAAACCAAACTCAGCAGCTCCCACTTTTCTTTTAATCGGCCCGAGGGTGCTTGTCCTATGTGTAAAGGTATAGGCGCCTTAGAAATAAAAATGAGGTTTTTACCTTCTACATGGATTACTTGTGTTGTTTGCAACGGGGATCGCTTTAACGAGAAAGTCCTTGAAGCGAAAATATTAATTGGAGAAAGAGAGCTATCCATTTCAGATGTGTTAAATCTTTCGATTTCAGAATTTCACGAGTTAATAATTAAAGATAAAAGATTAGGAAAAAGCAAGCTTGAAAAATTGATACTCATGCTTAAAACCCTCGAAGATATTGGATTAGGATATCTATCGTTGGGACAGCCTTCTCCCTCGTTATCTGGAGGTGAGGCACAAAGGATAAAGCTTTCGAAATTTCTCGGTAAAGGTGTCTTAAAAAACGAACTTTTTATCCTCGATGAACCCTCCACAGGACTACATCCAAAAGATTTAGCGGGATTATTAAATATATTGGATAAAATCGTGAGAGCGGAAGGAACGGTTGTAATCGTAGAACACGATTTAGATGTAATAAAAGCAGCGGATTGGATCGTAGATTTAGGCCCAGGTGCTGGCGACCAAGGAGGTAAATTGATTTACATGGGTAATCTGGAGGATTTACTTGAAAATGAATCCTCGTTAACCGCTCAAGCGTTAAGGGATGAAGAAAACATACAACCTAAACCATACTCGGGAAAAGGTGGATATAAAAGGTCCGATCTAATCTTGGTTAGGAACGCTGCGATTCATAATTTGAAGGGTATTGATGTATCGTTTCTAAAAAATAGTATAAATGTTGTTACAGGAGTATCCGGTTCTGGTAAATCCAGTTTAGTGGTTGACATCATCGAAGCGGAGTCAAAAAGGCGATACTTGGAAACGCTTTCGATGTACGAAAGACAATCCATAAGGGAAGGTCCAGAAGCACAAGTTGACGAAATTTCAGGTCTTGGAGTGGTTTCGGTAGTCTTCCCCGAAAAAAGCTTGTATTCAAGTTTTTTTAACATGAGAATTAGAGTTGGGAATCTCACCGAAATAAGCTATCACTTATCAAACCTTTTTGCCTTTTTAGGCGATTTAAATTGCCCTAATTGCGGTGATGTTATGAGTAAAAACTTTAAATGGTCCTGTCACAAATGTAATTATACCAAACCATTATATCTACCTAAACACTTTCAATCGTCTTATTATCGTTCTGCGTGCAGGAAATGCAATGGAGTTGGAACGCTAACCATCCCTAATCCAGAGAAACTTATAATCTATCCTGATAAACCGTTATGTAATGGAGCTATGTATTCTCCTGGATTTTTTCCTAAAGGATATTTGTGTAAACCATACAATGGCGGCTATTACATGGTTCAAGCTTTAGCAGAAAAATACCAGTTTGACCAATTTAAAACGCCTTGGAATAAAATGAGTAAAGCGGCGCAGAACGCTTTCCTTTACGGAACGAAAGAAAAATTAGAAATTCATTACGTAAATCGAAAAGGAGAAAAATATACCAAAAATGAGCTTTTTTTTGGATTTTATAATCAATGGATTAGGGATTGGGATATAGGAGGAACTTTTTCTGACATAGTAATCTGTGATAGCTGCAATGGAGCTAGATTACGTCCAGAATATCTTGAAGTAAAACTGAATAGCTACAATATTCACGAATTAAGCGAGATGCCGTTAGTGGAACTTTTAACAGAGATTTCCCAGTTAGGTAAAAGTAAGAAATTACCACTCTTAATAGATAATAGTTTAAAAACTATAATAAACCGATTAACATTTCTAACCAAAATTGGATTAGGTTATATCAATTTAAATCGTGGAGCTGATACTCTTTCGGTCGGGGAAGCCCAAAGAATAAGATTGGCGGGATTAATTAGCTCTGGAATTACTAATTTAACTATTTTGCTTGACGAACCGAGTAGGGGATTAAGTCCTCCCGAAATTGAAGGGTTAGTAGAAGTTTTAAAATCGCTTAGAGACAATGGAAACACCATCATCATGGTGGAACACGATATCTCAATTATACAAGAAGCGGATAATATTGTCGATTTAGGACCCGGGGCAGGAGTTAATGGAGGTGAAATAGTAGCTCAAGGAACCATTGAGGATATAATTAAAACAAAATCCATAACAGGAAAATGGCTTGATAATACCCGTTTGTTTAGTATTTCGCAAAAACCAGTTGTATTTAAAAAGAACATGAAGATTTACGGAGCTAGAGCGAACAATTTAAAAGGTGAGACGATAAGAATACCTCTTGGAATACTAGTAGGAATTTGCGGAGTCTCTGGAAGTGGAAAGAGTACTTTATTGATAGATACTATCGGTCGAGCTTTAGCGCCGATTAAACACACCACCTCTACAGCCCACGAAATCCTTGAACCCGGAGAACACGATAAAATTGAAGGTGCTCCATCTAATACTATAATAATTGACCAAACTAAGACTAAAATCTCTAGTCCTTTAAATTACTTAGGTCTGAAAAAAGCATTTCTAAAATTATATGCAGAAAGCGACGATGCACAATTGCTAAATATAGATGAAAAAGACATAAGTAAAGGTTGCACTGCTTGTAAAGGAAAAGGTTTCGAGCGTATAGATATGGGATTTCTTCCCGATATTCTAAATCCGTGCGAAATATGCGAGGGAACAGGATATTCATCCAACGCATGGCAAGTTAAAATAAACGGTGTATCTTTGCCCGAAGTAAATTCGTTGACTATAGACGAAGTATACGAGAAATTTAAAAGCGTAGAATTAATAGAAAAAAAGCTAAAACTCGTAAAAGATGTAGGTTTGGGTTATTTAGTATTAAACCAACCTGCTTACACTCTATCTGGAGGGGAAGCACAACGCTTGAAAATAGCTAAAGAATTAAGTAAATCCAGTAAGAAAAAAAATCTTTACATCCTTGACGAACCTACTATAGGACAACACATGGAAGATATTGAGCGAGTTGTATCCGTTCTGAGACGTCTGGTTAAGCAAGGCCATTCAGTAGTTACCATTGAGCATCACCCTCACTTTCTCGCGAGTTGTGATTGGATAATAGAATTAGGTCCAGGTGCAGGTCCTGAAGGTGGACGAGTAGTAGCTGAGGGAATGCCAATAGATTTTGCCAATTCGGACACTAGAATAGCACCATTTATAAAAGAGATCGTTGAAAATAATCAACAATATGAGGTGGGAGTTAAATGATTCCATTATTATTATCCGATCCTTCTGCCATTTTAAGATACCTAGTCTTGAAAAATTTATTAAAACTGCCAGAGGATCACCAAGAAGTGCAGGAACTATCGGAATTTAGAGAAGAAGATCCCCTTTTTCTTGGTCTAAAGAAACAACAAAACAAAAACGGTTCTTGGAGTCCTAATAGTGTAGGTAGTACTGCACCTGGGGGAAATATTCAATCGACTTCCCAAGCACTAGTTAAATTGAGTTATTTTGGATACGATAATGAATCTGAATTTATCAAAAGGGCGGTAGAATTCATTTTTTCCAAACAAGAAGACGATGGATCTTGGCCCTTACCAATTAGAGGAAGGAAAGAAGTTAGTGATATATACGATCTTCAACCTCTACAGACAGCTGTACCGCTAGAAGGAATTATTTCTGTTAAATGTTGGGACGATTCACGAGTTTTTAAGGCTTTCAAATGGTTATTAAAACAGAAGCTTGATGACGGAGCGTGGCCCAGTGGGCTTGCTTCAGGCACTTATGTGGGAGTTGGAGGTTACAGAAGGATTGCCCATTCGAGATGGGGTTGTCGCTCTAATACAATGGCAGTTTTAAATTGTTTAGCGAATCACCCAAAATATACAGATTCCGCCGAAGCAAAGCGCGCTTTAGACTTAATTCTTGGTTGCGAAACTAAGGAATTAACCTACTTAGGTTTTAATGTGGCTCGAATTATCGGTGCTGAAGAATCTAAAGGTTGGTTCACCTACTACCCAAGATTAGATGCGGCGCATGTACTTAATATATGCGTTAAAATTGGTGCAACTACCAACGACGAGAGAATCGTAGAGATAATAAACTTCTTAACGGTTAATCAAGGAAAATACGGGTTATGGGAATGTAAGCAACATCCTAAGGCATCTAAATGGTTAACTTACGATATTTTAAAATCTTTAGCTAATCTTGATGATAGCAGAGATTGGATCTCTTGGGAACCTCGAACTCCTTTTGCTGCATATCCTAAGAAACAAAAGAGAGTCTAAAAATCGTAAGAATTTAACATTGATACTTTAAAAATTTTGGAAAAATATTGAACTTATGAACGCGAAGGAGCGATATTTAGCAGTTTTAGACGATAATAAAAGGAATAAATTGGACCGAGTGCCGACTTTTGTTCAATATATTCGTCCTGGGTTTGCAGAGTTACATAAACACAAATTTGAGAATATCAGAGTTCCCTTCAAATCCAAATGGTCTAGATTTACAGATGCATATGCAATGGGATTTGAATCAGTGTTCGGAATAGTTCCGCAAGGATTTAAAGTTAGAGCGGTTAAAGTAAAAGATGAAAGGGGAGAGAATGTATATGTAGCATGGAACGGTCAACCTCCAAAATTAGGAGGGTATTATGAAAAGGGCTTGTTTTTTTCCTTCGAGAATTTTGATAAAGTAAGAGAATCTTTACGTAAAGTTGATGAATCTGCTCAAATTAAAAAAGTAATAAACCAATACGATAAGATATCACCATATATATATCCAGTTATTCAGATAGGAGGTATTTTCGATACCTTATGGCAATCTATGGGATTTGAAAATTTTTCTTATCATTATCGAAAGAATACTAAATTATACCAAGAATTAATTAAGTATTTTGCGAAATTAACGCGTATACAGGTTGAATCGATTATTGAGGCCACGGGAAATCTTGCGGGTGTCTTAAATATAAACGATGATATTGCTTTCAAAGGTCGCTCCATGATATCTCCTGAAAGGTGGGAAAAAAACATCGGGAATTATTATAAGGAAATATGTTCTATAATTAAAGATGCTGGAATGAAAATAACACTACATTCGGACGGAGATGTAACTGAGATGATACCAATTCTGAAGAAACTTGGCTTTATGGGTGTACAAGGATGGGAAGGAGGAGCGGACCCATTCAATGTAAATAAGGAACATCCTGATTTTGTTGTAATTGGATTTGGTGATGTATCGCAAGTATTACCTTTTGGCTCCAAAGAAGACATTTTTAGTCATGTGAAAGAGTTGATGGACGCGTTAAAAGAAAATCGACATTTTATAATTGGGCCAAGTACCGTAATTTATGAGGGTATGCCTTACAAAAATGTAGAATATTTCGTAAAAGCATCAAAGTATTATGGTAAATATTGAAAAAATGAATCCGTTTTTTACTTAAACTTGGATTAACAATTAATTGCTCTTAATACAATTTCTGTAATTAAACATAATTCTTTTATATCTATTTAATACTAATATTTCATCTGCAAATATTAAGAGATTGAGATTATATATTTAATCCATTCCAAAAAGAAGACACATCGGAAAAAGAGGAGCAAATTTCTAAAGTTATTCAAATGAAGAAAATTTAGAATTAAAGGAATTTGTTGAGAGCTGGTATCTTTTATCACATGAGATTTCGACACTATTTAGATTTTGATAAGTAAAATTCGCAAATAAACGAAAAGAATATAATAATAAATAACCAATATTTAAATTAAAGTAATAAAAAATGGAGGGTCAATAAATAATGAGATTATCAGTCGAAGATTCAAGAACAGGCAAATTAATTAAGTTAGATGTGAAAAACCATCATCAAATTGAAAGGATTGTCGATATTATCGTAAAACACATGGGAATAATTAGCGCTGAGCAAAGATCATACTCCTTAGTGCTTAAGGACCACGAATTACCCAGTAAAATAACCGTTGCTGACGCCATTCACAAATATGGCTTAAAAGAGAACGATAAATTAATACTTTGGGCAAAGGTTATTGGGGGATTTATCTAATAAAACCGGTTAATCTAAGTTTCTAATCGTCGATGATAATGATCTCATCGTCGCGCTCTTTTTCTTCCTTTTCTTCGACAATCCCTTTTTGATTGAGTTCTTTTAAGAAATCCTCCATGCTTCTATTTTTAAAGAACTCTGCCGCTTCTAAACAGATCGGGTAATTTAACGGATCGTCGGGATTAGGATTTTTCACTAAGAGGCCTAAGGCTTTTACGGTAGTTTCTAAGTCAGAAAGACGGGACCATTTCTTCAGAACGTTTAAACAAATGTATCCTGTACCTGGAGATGTGCTGGAAATTCCTATAGGATGGATGTTTGGGTGAAATATTGTTGAAAGCCACGAGAAATCTATTCCTCCTGGATAGGGAAAAGAACGATTAATTTTGAGGTAAATTCGATGAGAATTCTTAGGTAAAAATTCACCGTCTTTTTTTACGATACCAACCTCGTTTATCTTGATGGTAAATTCTACACTCGTATTCGCCCTGATAAGAGAATTCTCTTCTAAGACATTTAGTTTCTTAATTGCTTTTAATTCATTCTCTACGCGATCTTTCCATATTTCAAACGGTAATTCTGGCATTATTTCAAAACCTTTCCAATATATTTATTAGATATCAAATTTTTTGTAATGATTTTATTATTATTTATTTTTTATTTAATTAAATTCGATTCTTAATTCAATTTTGATTGCTTAATGCCTATTCTTTCTTTTTGTATGAGCAAGTCCAACAATCGTCATTCTTGACTTTCTCAAAAATATCGAATTTGTTTAATATTCCATTATAATTTAACTGCTTACCTATTAAGGGTTTCCCTATGTTCGGGCTCCATTTTCCATATTCTTTAAAGTAATCTAATCCTAACACAAATTTCAATACTTGTTGAGATTGGAGACCACCAATGATAGAAGTCGTTGTTATGATGGTTGCAATTTTAGCAAGGGTTTCTCCGTTTTCACTTTCAATTTCTTGACCTGTGCATGAAAACTTTTTCCACATTAGATCTAAGTCTGCTTCCGAGATGTTGCATTGTAAACACGCCGAATTAGTTTCACCTGAATAGACTGCTTGAACACTTCCAAAAAACTCGTCTATTCCTGAATCAATGAAGGGAGTCCCATAATAATACGAGTAATTGTTCGCTTCCACTCTCGCCTCGACATTATCAAGACAAGAACATACTACATCACATTTACTAAAAAGAGATTTATCAATGTCTTTTAGATCCTTCTTTATACCCACTATTTCCGTGTCTGGATTTAATTTTTCACATGCACTTTTTACTACATCTACCTTATAATCTTTTTTGTGGGCACTCTCGCTGTTAAACAAAACACAACGATTTAAATTTGATATATTAATGAAATCGTAATCAATTAAAATTAATTTTCCGATCCCCGTTAACACGAGATTTTTAACCACTTCATTACCTGTCGCTCCAACTCCAATAATCATAATGGTAGCGTCTCGGATTTTTTGCTGATCCCACCCTGTAATCCGTTTTTGGCGATCAAACATATCTGAATCTATAGATTCTGCCTTGTAAACATCGATGCCTTCAGTGTCTTTTTCTTTTTCCTGCATTGCTTTTAAAGCGAAGGTATATTTATTCAAGTAAAAATTGCATAACTTATCGGTTTGTAGCCTTTTTCATATTCGTTATCCAAAGTAAAAAACTCGAGTTCATTCTTCACTGGATCTACAACTAACGCAACTTGATACGATTCAGGGAAAAAATATTCTTGCGTTTTTAAATCAGTATCTGAGAGAAAACAACTAAATCCCGGGTGTGAGTGCCACCAACCTACTATTCGCAAGTTCTGATCTTTCTTCCTTTTTTTCAATCTTTGGAACTTTTTCTCGTATATCCCTGCCGTACCTTCAATCTGAGAAGTGGCATATTTATCGCTATGAACAGCCCCTAAAACGAAAAGAATATCCTCAATTAATACATAAGTGAAATCGTTCCATTCTAATATGTGACCAATTAGGTATCCGAAAATCTCGTTTTTAAAGCTTTTAGCTAAGTTAATAATTTTTTCTAGTGTGTTTTGTAGAATATACACAGGAAATACGAAGTCTTCTTTTATTTCCATAGTTTTTTATCCTTTTACTAATCATTTAAATATATTTACAAATTGATTGCGTTTAATTCCAATCTTTTCGACAATCGAAAATTTTAAAATGGTGTTGAGAATATTATAAATATTTACTTTCGCATCCGCTCGTATAGCGGAAAATCCAAATGTGGAAACGCCAAAATTTTGACTTATTACCTCTGGCTCGTAGGATGTGTTTACTAAATCTTGAAAGTTAGCAATTATGTAAAAATCTGCTTTATTTGTTTTACTTCTTAAATTGTCGAATAGTTGTTTAGTTCTGCTTAAATTTACTGCCCCCGAATTGGTAACAACACAAATAATGTCTGCGGAATCTATTAAGTTCTTGTACACCTTAGAATAGCGGACTAAATCTTGTATATCTACTTCTCTTATGATGACCTCAGTAATTCCCCCCAAGTTAGGGAACAAAATCGTTTTTTGAATAATTTCGTTCATCTCGTTATCCAATTCTACGATAGTTTCACCAGGAAACAAATTCATAATCGATTTTTTACCTACTCCGGACTCTCCTACAAGGAGAATCTTCGGAGGAATGAATACATGACTTTCCGTGAACTTATCAAATTCTTGAAACGATTTTGTCTTGACATCCCAATGTTTTAAACGGTCTTGATAAGAGTTTATGAACTCATTTTTAATCAATTCTAACTTTCTTCTGACATCTTCTTCGGAATCATCTATATCTGTAGTAATTATATAAACCATATCGGAATCATCATAAGAATAAATGACATTAAGATTAGCAAACCTAAGTGATCTAATTTCACCCAAACCTACATTTTTCCCGAGTTGAATTATAGAGGTCAGGAAACTTACAATGTCGTTCTTTCTTCTCTCGGATCCTAGAAACGACTTGGTATAACACAAGCTTCCATCGTCCGAAACAATATAAATTTCAGAAATCATTACTTGTTAGTTTGGACCATTCAAGAGCTTTTTATTTGGATTCTTATTTCTCTTTATGACAAAATTATTATTCTTGTTTTTTAATGGTTTTTTCTATTATAGAAACTCTTATCATTTCGTTTATTATATCGTAAATCTTTTCTTTAGCTTCTCGCTTTATCGCACAGAAACCATAGGTAGGGATTCCGAATGTTTCTTCGATTTTTTTCGGCTCGTACGAAGTATTTTGTAAATCTTGGAAATTTGCAATCATATAGAAGTCTCCTTTTTTCACTATGTTTTTCAGCTGCTCGAAGAATCGCTTGGTTCTTCCTAAATTACTCGCTCCAGAATTCGTAACTAAGCAGATAATATCAACCGAATCTAAAAGCAATCTATAAATTTTTGAATTATCGATTAATTCCTTGATATCGATTTCCCTCAAAACGCACTCTTTAATTCTCTTAAAATTGCTTAATGGAACTGGTTTCTGAATGATTTCGTTTAAATCGTCGTCCAATTGTAAAATTGTTTCTCCAGGAAATAAATTAATTATGGTGCTTTTCCCAACGCCATCTTCGCCAACCAATAAAATTTTTGGGGGAATAAATAGGTGTTCTTCTACAAATTCGTCGAAGACTTTAAACTTTTCCGTTTCACAATCCCAATTTATTAAATCCGTATGAAATCGATTGAAAAACTCGGACATCAACAAATCTAGCTTTTCTCTAGCGACATCTTCAGGGTCGTGGATATCAGTAACAATAACATACATGCAAAGATTCTGGTCGTCTCGAGTGTAAATGAAGTTAAAGTTTCTGAAGTTAAGTGAGCGTATTTCTCCTCCACCAATTTCTTCAGCAATGTTGCTAATTGCCATGAGAAATCCGCTAACCAAATCGTAATCAACCTCAAATTCGCCTATGAACGTTTTATTGTAACACAAAACACCACTTGTCGTTATTATTAGGATCTTTGATATCATTTTTTATACATAAACGCACCAATTAATAGTTAATTTAATATTTGACGATTCTTATTGAATTTATGAAATTTCTACAATATACTTCTACAATATTTTATTAGTTATTTAAGCATAAATAAAATTAGCAAATTTTATGAGTGAAAAAGAACAAAATCAAGACTCCGAGGATCAAGATATTAAGGTTCTAGAACATCACGATCCCGGTATCGAAGAGAAGAAACCTCCTAACGAAAGGATTACTCATTATAAAATTATTAAAACAGATTGAATGAGAAAAATTTTAGAGATTATGGCTTGATAATTGACATGTTTATCAATACTTAAACTCAACACTATCTTGTGGTTTTATTCTTCCATATAAAATGGGATCGTTTGTTCTCTTAAGAAAAGCGAACAATCGTTCCTTTAACTCAGTTTTGATGGTATTGTAGTTATCGTTACCAATTAAATTATTCATTTCTTTAGGATCTTTTGCTAAGTCGTATAGTTCTTCTTGAGGTCTCGGAATATTGTAGTCCGCAGTCTCTTTTACGTATTTTCCAGATGATTCATTTAGGATATCAATAGGAATTTGATAAGAGGTGTTAAGTGGTTCAAAATTGAATATGTACTTGAATTTATCGGTCCTTATTCCGCGAATTGGATCGTATTTCTCATGATATGTTTTCTCTGTAAATATCTCTTCGCGAAAATCGTTAGTTTCGCTTTTTAACAACGAAATAAAACTCTTTCCTTCGATATCCTTTGGAGTTTTCCCACCAGCAACTTCAATTAAAGTGGGGAGTAGATCAATATTGCTAATTAATTGATTAAAGATCTTGCCTCCGCTAAAAATATTTGAAGACAACTGATTCATAATTAAAAGAATCTTAATTCCTGGGTCATACAAAGTACATTTAGCCCTAGGA
>JAHPYY010000163.1 GCA_019058515.1 Promethearchaeota archaeon | reverse complement strand
AGGTAATTCCATAAAAATGAAAGATAAAAAAATTCCCACAATTGGAATATACATGGTTTTAAATTCTCTTTGTAATCGATGGAACAAAACTGGAGCTCACCTTATCGAGGAGATCTCTCGTAGTAGATGGCTCCCGTTAAAAGGAAGAATAGAGGTCTTATTCTTTACTCCATACCGGTATTTGCACGAGTACGCTACTATTTTAAATCTCGAAAATAAATTTCTAAACTTAGCGCTTACGATTAAGGAATGGGACGAAAATTATCACGATTCGCAAGGTTAGAAATATTTAAGTATAATTGGTCTTATTTGAATAAAATTTTAAATAAGGATAATTTCGAGAATTCCAACTATATTATTGGATATTTGAATGCAAAAGAAATATCGAAATTGCAGTAATATGAGTAATTCCTAATATTAAACATCCAAGTATTAATGGAAGTATAGAATTTTTGGACCATTTTTAGTGGCTAAAAAATAAAAATCCAAAACAAAAAGAGTTAATGAATATCGAAACTATAAAAAACATTACAATAAGTACTCTAATCCAAAAAATATAAGCTAAGATAGATTCATTTAAAGGGTACACTTCTAAAAAGATTCTTATAAAGTCATATGTCATAATTATTGAAAAAATAGAAACTATCAAAAAAACTATTAAAGAAAAAGACAAAAATGGGAAGTTTTTTTGTAGAGTCACTTTAAAATTCTGATCGTATTTTAATAAAAAATAAATAGAAATTACAGCAAAAATTATTGCTATACCTGCGTTAATAAGATATCCACCACCCTCAAAAGAATCAGGGATACTTGTAATCATATCTAAGGTGCTTAACTTAAAACAAGTATTCAGAATATCGATTAAACCGATATGAAGTAAATAATAAATTAAGGAAAAAGAAAAACTAATATACGCGAGATTTGTTAAAATTTTAGATCTGTCTCCGTAATGAGAAATTTGATATCTTCGTCTTCTAACCGTCATTCAATTTTAAATAAACGATTTCCATTTTAAATATAAATCAATTTATAAAATAATAATTGAAACGAGTGAATATTATCATTTTGTTACAACACTATAATTAACGCTTCTACAAATCAAATTTGTCATCGCTAAATATTTCTAAAAACTTTAATAAAGAATTTTTATGAAACGGATACACTTTTACTTCGTTATTGAATTTAAAGCAACGAACCTTTTTACTTCCTGGTAAAATAACTTTATCAATAATTTCCCTCGTGCATTCAAAAATACTCTTAACATTGAACTCGTTAATAGATGATTGGTTGTTTTTTTCTAGTTCTCTCCTAATATCTTCACGATATTGAGTTAATTTTTCTTGGATATCGCCTAACCATTCCATTGTAGGCATTTTACGTGTTCCTAATCGATCAGCAGATTCAAACACGAGAAACAAGTTATATTTAAATATATTGCCAAAGGCTAAGTTAATCGCTTCCATAGAGTCTATAAAATTGGATGCAATCGCTTGAGGTGAATGAGCGGTAGAATCCTTAGAATCCGTATTAAGATTAGACTTCACATTGTATAAAGAAATAAACTTCTCTTGTGGTCTTATCCCTATAACATCAATGTCTCTCCAAGAGGAGTTTATTTGAAACCAAAAATTTGTTTGGCATAATTTAAATAAATACTCCAATCCTTTAGCGAGAGAAGCGTACGGAAAGGTAGTTGACAACCTGTTCGACGAATTGTTTGACGAGCGATTTGACCAAGCCGTTAAGGATCCCGATAAATTCAACGAGTTGTTCAAAGATAGAATGCAATTCGTTGTGTTAGATACGATTCTGAAAGCAGCTGATATTTACGACGCGTCTCTATTACCAGAAGGCATCAGTACCAATCTAAAAGAGATACTAGAGACCGATCAAATTAACGATATAGTATATTTTTTGCATTCCGAAGGAGGTCGGCGTAGGTTCCTCAATGTGTTCACGGAATGTTTCCTAGTTGGGACAGGGGTCACTACTACTTTATTCGCGGATAGGAATTCTTACGCATACTTTGGATGGATCAAGGAAAGCGAGTATTACTATCAATACTTAAAGAACGACCTTAATGTGTGGTTTGCGGAGTTTGCTTCTCAGTTATCCGACGCTCAACTCAGACAAATTATTTCAAACGATGCTAATCCAGCAACCTTCTTTAGCTACGACCCCAGTAATCCTAATCCATATGATTTGGACTTTTCGATGATTAGTTTTTACGATGCAAGAAGCTTAGATAAGGTTGGCAGAAATATCGATGGTATCGGCATTTTAGACTTGCTAACAGGTGCTATCTCAACCCACATTAAGAGCACGATGTACGAATCTATAGTTGAAGCTGACAGTAAAGATTCAAGGCTTGGACTGTCCGAAGGTGTTGCAAACGATGCTGTTTCAGCTATGTTAATTTACATTAACAATTATGTATTACAAGGAAGATCGTTAAACTCAATACCAAAGAGAGATGTCAATCTTCTTGTACCGTTTGCGGTTCCTGATGGCTATGCATTAGATAAATTCGCCTCGGGCATAACTCTGTCAAACGCTAAATTTATTTATGACAGATTTTTCACGAGAACGGTTTACAACCTTAATTACAAAAACGCCGATCACGAGGTGTTCATAATGCGTCTTGTAGATCTTATTAATGCTGAAATCGAGAGCAGCGGCTTGTATAGAAGAGCGGTAAATACGCGCCAAGATTTAATAGATGTGCTAACGATTCTGCTAACAAATCCACTCTACAGCGATTTCCAAGAAGAAATAATAGAAGCGGCTATAGCGAGTTTTAAGAATAAAGATGGATTCTTTGTAAAAGCGCTAAAAGAAGGAAACGGTTTCGATCAGCTTCTAAACATGCTCATTAATAGCCCAAATTTGGATAAATTCTCATATATAAATCATTTTGGACAATATCGTTTACAATTTGTCATCGATTATAGCCCTCACTTCAGAACATCTCAAAAATTATCGCTAAGTGACTTTAAAGATAAGGTTTTTGTGGTTGATCTTACTGCGAGTAATGATATGACTGAAATAACTATAGATGCAGATTTAGCATTATTATCAAGCCAAGGGGGTTTAATCGTATGCCACCACCCAGATCCTCAATACAAAGATCGTCTAATTTTAGTTCCTGCGAACAGAATAAGCGACCTTAGTAGCACTGTTATCGAAGAAGGGTATAAAGACAAATATGGAGAAACATATCGAAACATTTTCGTCTCAGATAGCGATAACTTTAAGCTTGTCAGCAAACTCGAATTTTCTAGCCAAGGTAAAGATATAAGACGGGATCGAAACGGTCGTTATGATCCGAAATGGGCTTTACAATTTTACGAATACACACCTTTGATACGGGATAACTCCATCGTCGGATTCTCTTCAAATTTTATGGCGGGGTATTTATTATTGACTTCTGATACTAAAACGGCTCTTCTTCAGGACACTTCCGTAAACCTGAGACACATGGATAACTACGAGAGCCCCCTACCGGATTTGCCTATTAAAACCTCACGCTTGGACAAATCTCAACTCGAGACAGGAGTCTCATTAGATTCTGCGAGAGACATAGAGATGGAGCAGGAATTAGCTAGGGTTTTGTTCGAGATGTTTTGGATCTCAACAAGAGTCTATAATACTTTCTATCCTACGCCTTCTTTTCTAAGTATGCATTCTTTCGATAATCATTATTCGAGAAGTACGATTGTAGACATGCTAAGATCAGTTCATAAACTCTTACCGGGCTGGTATTCAGAGCTCTCGAGGTTCACTTCAAATCCAGACGGTTCGATTACTCCGACTCAGTTAAGCAAAGAAGATTTCTACCGTAATTGGCTGTCTACCATCAAAAACGATTTATTGAGGGACGAACCTTCGGGGTATTTCACAGAGTTTCGTAGAGCTTTGATTAACGGAGAATTAAACGATAATTTCTATCACGAGGATAACAAAGACTTAATAATACTAATTGATCGCGCTTTAATTGATGCCTTTGGGTATCCAACATACATTTTCCTTATTTCGGGAATTTTATCAATAGGAACAGACCATAATGGAGAAGTTATGATCGATTTTAACTTACACCAAGTTGATTATCACAAAGAACTACTTTCCGAATGGGGCATAAGACCATTATTTAAGAAAGAAGATCCAGGATTAATTAGCGAAGGATTGTTAGATATATTTTCGTCTTTGTTAATATCTGGTTATTATCACGACTTTAATGGGGAGATGTTGTTTCTGAGATTAACTGCAGCCAATAGTCCTTTTATTTTAAATTATTTTGCTATGTATAACCCTACTTTGCTAAATCACTACAGAAACGCTTATGAGATTTTTATGGCAAATTCTTATACGCAATTCTTAGACCCCTCTTATGTTGATGATAGGAACACGCTTGAGAGAAACCTTATTAAGGGTTTTCTATTCTCTATTCTAGACTCAACCCTTGACGAATATTTCAAGAGTTCAAAATGGTCCGATATGTCTGATGAATGGAAAATCAGAACTCGATCGCTATTCAAAATTTGGGTTGGAGTTGATATAATATATCCTCGGTATAGCGGAGGTCATATTGTCGACTATATGGCCCAACTCGCAGAGATATTGCATAGCGGTTCAGACGGTGTTATTTCTATATCTTCGTCTCATAATGCGTTTAAAGATAATGAGATGCTTGCTGAAGGCATTGACTTGCATATCCCATATAGCGAATTATCTAGATTAAGCGAGCAATTGTTTATTACCATGAACTATCGTGGAGGTCGCACCGCACCAAACCATGTCTCTCCCGATTACCGACTACTTTTTGACAAAATTTGGTATTTGTCATTGGATGAAAAGATAGTAGAATCGTTTAAAGAGTTAAGGAACTTGTTCTTTGAAGGAGATAACATACGGCAAGAAATAAACGATTTTGTTGATGCGAAAATCGCAGCGAAACAGAACCATCTTTGGGAGTTAACTTTTAGGAGCGAAACCAGTAAGGGAATAGCTAACCAAAAGCTAGCCTACTTAGATGTTTACGCTATGACTTTCGATCCGAGAGATCCAGAGCAAGTCCATAAAGCTTTAACTACTTTGCTATTCGTCACCATAATGCATGAAAGGAGTTTGGCAATTATCAAGCCCACTAGTAGATCACGATTTTTATGGTTTGGATCCGCAGGCTTACTTAGCCCTAGCTACATCGATTTATCTACCGTGTCCAACAAAGAAACATCTCAAGGCTTTTTCTGGAAAGATAATCCACAAGTCTATCTGGATATGGTCGATAAATTTCAATCAGGATCAGATTATGGTCTTTTAACTGCCAATGATCTCTCGGCATTCGACAGGTATAATCCACCACGCGGTTCTTCTAGAGACATTTATTATCATGTTTTAATTAAATTTAGAGAGAAATTCAGCGGTACCCAATTCTCTAATATGTTCCCTACGATTAATAGAAATACTCTCGACCTTGTGGTTGGGCTTCGGTAATAGTTTTTATTTTTTTTTATACTATTTTTTCCTAAGATTATTAATCTGTTACAGAAATAGCTCCTATTTCGTGGTTGACGAGATGAAATATTCGCAACTAATTAATTAAAATCTATAAACTTACAAAGCGTTAACAATTTTAAATCTGGAAGATTAGATCTATAGTAGAATGTCTTCGGGAATAAAACCTAGAGAATTTAAAGTAAACGACTATCTTTCTCTCAAATTGGAGGAAGGGAAAGCCAACATCTATGTGAACGGAGAGCTTTTTCGACAGTGCAAGTACTTATTTATCGAGTACCCAGTCGATAAAATGACACCTTTAGGCGAAATCGAGTCAATAGATGAAGCGGTTGAGATGCTAGACAATTCTCTTGAAGAGCCCGAATTCTCCGAAGTTAATATTCCTCCTGAAGTAGAGTTTTGGGGGCATTGCAGCAACCTGCAAGCGTGGTACGAGTTTGGATATAACACGAAACTGCTACATAGCAATCTAGCGTTTCCGTTGCTTAAAAAGTTGCAAGAGGCGGGTGATCCTCAGGCGAAAAGAGTGTTTAAAGAAGAAATTATCGAAAGATTCCTAAACGGGAGTCAGCAAGTTGAAGCCTTTCTCAGAGAAGAAGGTTTCTTAAATTTAATTACGGACGAAGAGAAGTACAACCTATTTGCGCTAGAAGAAGAAGTGAAAACACTAAAAAGATTGGAGGTAATAATCGGAGATTCGTTTGGGTTAGGATCTAAGTACTACAAGGTTGGAACGACATTCATACTCGAGAAAGGTAAAGTGGTGTTTCTAAGTTTATTTTGGAGTGATTTAATATTGTTGCCGAGAATAATTTTAGAGTTAATACACCTAAGGGGGCTAAGAATAGAAAAATGCGAGTTGGAAGAACTTCCTGATTGGATCGGAGAGATAAGGCAACTGGAGGAGTTGGTTATTGTTAGATCTAAACTTAAAACCATACCAAGTACCATTGGAAACCTTAAAAACCTTAAGGTGTTAGAACTAAAGCAAAACTCTCTGGAAAGTATACCGGATTCTATTGGAGACCTTGCTAACCTAGAAGTGTTGCTGTTATCAGATAACAAAATTCGCATCATTCCAGAGAGCATAGGTAAGTTAAAGAAACTACGCAAGCTTGACCTAGATAAAAATAAAATCTTTAATGTGCCAGAATCCGTAAATGATATGACTTCTCTCGACCACATCAGACTATTCCACAACCCTATCTTCGTAGCTCAACGGAAAATAAAAAAGCCGTTGTTACTAACGGAACGACCAAATTTTCACTGGAAAAGACCCGAAAAGAAGAAAAGCTCGAATGGTTCTTACACAACAACAAATATTTAGGAAAAACCATTGGTAATCCCTTAATTATCGGAGAACATAGCGAGATATCCTACTTAAAACCTTCCGTTTTTGGAAATTTTATTTTGGAAGAGCGACTCATAATATATAGGTCTTGTGGTAAAATTATGTTTTTTCCCTATTAGATCTTCTTGTTTATCTTTGATAAATTTACTACTTTTTCAGTTTAAGTCCGCTTGCGATTTTATTAAAGATTAAATCCAGTAATTCCCCGTTCAAGAGTATATTGAATTAAATTTACATAAATGAGGGTTATTAATCTTTATGTAATTTTTTTTATATATTCTGAGCAAGAAATCAAGTTTATTTATATTAAATGCTTAAATTCTTTAATTAAAATCAAAAGACTCAATCTAGTAGAGACCTTGTCAGGCAAACTAAAATTTTTTACAAACCTTTAAATACTAGCGTTTCTTCTATGATCATAGGAAACTAGTTTGCCTCGCAAGGTCACTGGTAGAAGGCCATTAGATGGCTTCTATTTAGTTTACTAATTTGGCGTTAGATCGCTGAGAAACTAAATACATTAAGAATCCTAAATCGATATTTATTATCGATTCTGCAGCTCATTTCACACACAGTTTCATTTAGAGCGCCAAAACACGGACAACCAAAAATGAAGCGCTAATCAGGTCTACGCGAGTTTACGAGGCAAACGAAATTTAAAAATAACTCGAAAAAAAAGGTTAATGAAAAAATGGAAAAGAAAAAAAGAAACGCCGTTATAGGAGTAACAATTAGCGCTACGATCATTATAATATTGCTTGTCACCGTCATAATAAATGCGGATTTTTACGAAGTCTTTAGTTTTCTGATATTTTTCGTCGTACCTGGGCTTGTTGTTACTCTTGTTTCCATAAATGCAGATAACCAAGAAAATAATACAGAAAACGATTTAGTAAAAAAAATATAAAATAAGTGGTTAAAATTGTCAGAAATTCCAACACAAAAATTAGAAACAAGATCTAACCCAGATGTTCCTAAAAATCGCGATTTTTTACGATTTTTAAAACCCGCGATGATGTTAATGTCTGGTTCGCTAATACTAATCTTGCTAAATCTACTGTTAGGAGAAGTAGTCTTCTGGATATCTTTGGTGATAAATTTGACTCCCATTTCGGCGACATCGCTCTTGATTTTACTTTCTCAAGTAACGGGAGGATTACTTATTAGATTCCTATTTATTCCGTATTTTAAAATTGAAGAAAATAATCAAGACAAAGCTAGTAATAAAAAACTTTCAAAAACACTCGTGGTATTTTTGATTTCCTTTTGCTTGTACACCCTACTTTCGATGCTAATGGTCTACATTTTTACTCTTTTAAATTTGATACCACAAACAGGTTACGGTAGTATCATCATTACTGAAGAATATTTTGAAGACCCACTTACAGTAATCCTCTATTTAGCCATGCCCTCGATAGGAGCACCGTTTTTCGAGGAACTCTTATATCGTCGAGCGTTAATTCCGAGTCTTGAGAAAAGAGGAATGTCACCTTACGCAGCTGTCATGGCTTCATCGCTAATATTTGCAATTGGGCACTTACCAAACGATTTAATCAATGGGAACATAACCGGGGGAATTGTTCACGTTTCAGGGGTATTTATTTTAGGGCTTGCGATGAGCGTAATCTATGTTCTAACGAGAAAGGTAATATATCCTATGATTATTCATGGATTAGCTAACTTCGTATCGTTTTTAGGACCTTTGTTAATCCTCGCCAATGATATTCTTATCCTTAGCGCATTTGCGTTAATTAAGATAGGAATGATAGTGGTCGGTGGAATATTTGGAGCATATGTATTAATTACGGCACTTAAGCACGCTCCTCCTGACTGGGTTCTTTTATTCAGAGAAAAATCAAAACAAAGAATTAGAAATGGTTTTATTGGTTTTGCTATAATTACTTTGAGCATTCTCTTTAGTTTTGCAGTGGTGGAGGTAATTCTTGCCACCATATTGATTTCAATTCTCGGATACACAGCTACAGTTATCATAGTTGTAGCAACATTTGCATCGTTGCTAATTTTGTTTCTAATAATCGCAAAACGAAGTTCAGAACCCCTCAAAAAGGTTACTGAACAAAAAATTTAACATTTTTTTTTTGAATTAAATGAAAAATAAAAAACAAAAAGGTGAAAAAGTATAGTAGAAACATACGCAATTAAAACCCAAGGGTTAACTAAAAGATTTGGGACCCTATATGCGGTGAACGATTTAAACCTGAGCATTCCTTATGGGAAAACATACGGTTTGTTAGGACCAAATGGAGCCGGGAAAACCACAACAGTTCGCATTCTTAACGCGATCATATCGAAATCCTCCGGAAACGCTTCTGTTGGGGGTTTTGACATTGAATCTCAAGCGAGAAAAGTCAAAACAATATGCGGTTTTTTGCCTGAATCTCCAGGATTGTATTCCAAGCTCACGGCGAGAGAGTTTTTAGAGTTTATTGGAGAACTGTATTACCTACCGAAAAAGGTCATATCCCCTCGAATCGACGAGCTTTTAGAGCTTTTTGAGCTCGAAGAACGGCAAAACGATTTGCTCGAAGCATTTTCGAGAGGGATGAAGCAAAAAGTATGCCTTTGCGCTGCCTTAATCCAGGACCCGAAAATTGTGTTTCTAGACGAACCTACTTCGAATTTAGATCCTGCTGTCTCAAGAACGGTTAAAGACTTAATTCTTCAGTTAACTAAAAAAGCAGACAAAACAATCTTTATCTGCACTCATTTATTAGACGCAGCGGAAGAACTATGCGACGAAATTGGCATAATTGTCAATGGCGAACTTAAAGTACAAGGCACTCCAAAGGATATAATTAATTCCGTAGGCGCAAGAAACCTAGAAGAAGCGTACCTAAAGATAACTGGTGCCAAAAGAATTGAGGACTTGTTAACTTGGCGGGAAAATAATCATACAGAAGAAAATCCTCAAGGTAAGAAGAAGGGAAGAAGATCTAAAGAAAAGAGGTGAGTACAATTACTACAATTAATTTAGAAAGCAACATAGAAACTAATGGAAAATTTTTATTTAAATCAGAAGAATCAACCTCTTCTTATCAAAGAAAGAGTCTATGGGTTCCAATAGCTAAGGTAGAATTGAAACGGAAAACTAGCATGTTTAGAGGAAGAAGAAAAGCCTTTTTTCTAGCGATTTACGCAGTACTTTTATCGTGGGCATTTATATTTGCCCCACTATTGTTCGATGTCCTGATGCCTACGATTGCCGCTAGTTTCCCAGCAGTAATTAAATCCGCCATAGCAGTTGTTATCGAAGGGATCATGATGATGTTCTTTTTGCTACTAGTAATGTATCCAATGAATAACATCTACGGAAAATCAGAAAGCACCAATAAAGAAATTCTACTATCATCGCCAGTTACGGCTCGAGATCTATTTTTCGGAGAATACATGGGCAAAATTCCCATCTACACTGGCTTAGTTCTCTTGGTAGCTCCAATTATAGTCGGCATGATTAATCCCATCATCAACCTGAATTTCTTCCAATATTCTATAATATATGCCTGCGTGTTCGGCATGACCTACTTCGCTAATTTAGTCGGCTCAATCTTCATAAGTTGGTTAGAACATCGGATTTCTAAAAGTGAAAGCGCTCGAGACTTAGGAAAAGCGTTAATCATCGTATTAGTCATTGTTATGGTAATAATGATGTACGCGGTTATGTTTTTCATGAACGAACTCCTTTCGAATCCTGAGGTTAAGAACTTTCTGTTCTTTTATCCCTCTCTGTGGTATTCAAACATCATCTTATATAGCATTGATCCAGTCTTAATTGAGTCTTACTTTCTAAACATCATCTTCAGTACAATCTTAGCCATCGGAGTTCCTATAGCTTGCCTAGCTGTCTCTTATGTAAAGGCCGAGAGCTTTTACTCTCTTGAAGGCATAAGCGAAATAGAAGTGGAATCAAAATCTTCAAAGGAGTCTTTAGTTTACCGTGGATTAAGAAAACTCTACGGTAAAAAGTGGGGTGGACTAGTGGTTATTCAACTAAAGCGATTCGCTCGAAAAAAGGTGAACTGGGCTCGCTTTGCTTACGTAATAGGCTTATTAGGCTTTATAACCTACATGATGACAAGCCTCATGGATCCTAGCGATGAGTTTATGCAACTATTTGGGCTCGTTATTCTGATGCCTGTTAGCGGAATGGTTACAAGCATGATGATCGGCCATTTAATCTTTCTAGAATCTCAGGATGTAATATGGATATACAAACGATCCCCTCGAGGAATACTTAGTTTGGTGTATTCCTACTTCCTAGCAATGCTGGTGTTTAATATTATCATTAGTACTTTTGTAACTGTATTACGGGCCATATTCGCTCAAGTCGATATTATCAACTCGTTAATGTTTTTTGGGTTGGTTTTGGCGTTTATACAAGTCTCGTTTGCCCAAGCTATTGGATTACAATGTATATCTCCTGCATATCACGAGAAAGCAGATTCGATGAAAAGCAATGTAATGATATCTATGCTAATAAATCAACCGGTTTTAATGGCCCCCATAATCCTCCTGATAATTATACGACCAGACGATGTATTTCTATTCTTGATTTCACTTCTCGCTGTGGTGTTCGTGATTAACTTGGTGATAAGTATAGTAGCCATGCTAAAAGGCTTGAATAAAATTAAACAAATCGAATAGCAAATTCAATTTTTTTTATAATTAAAATATAAAATAACTCAAAAAAGGTGATAAAATATAGGATTTGTTCCAATTATTGCAAATACAAGAAGAGGAAGTTCTAATCACAGAGCTCTCTTATCGATTTTCACGGGACTCGTTATTGCATTTCTGTTTTTTGCACTTTATTTTAACGGTAAATTAATAGCAATCTCCCCATTGATTTTAATGATCTCGATTAGCGTTATAATAGGGGTAATCTCTATTGTAATGGTCTTTCGTGAAAGGCAGAGAACGGCAAGACATTATGAGAACAGGAGAATAAACGATAATATAGCAAGAGATCGCTATAGAGACAGCACTCCTTCGATAGAACAATACTGTGAGTATTGTGGAGCATTTCTGCCCCCGGACGCGGTCTTCTGTCCTAATTGTGGAGATCAAAAAAACTAATCTTTTTTTTAAATATCTAAAAATACGACAAACTACTTTGTTATGTAAAGATTTAAAAACTGGCAAAAGAAATAATGTATAAATATATTCTTCGTAATTACTTCGCATTAAGACTTAAAAAACGATCTATAATGGAGGAGTCGCATAGGGATGGATAATTCCTCAAACGAACAGATAAATTTGAAAGTATTAGAGAAAAAAGCGTATAGATCGCTCTTCCAAGATGGTTTATGGGATATCTATATTGGTTGTATAATACTAGGGTTTATGACTATTTCGTTTTATCGTATAATTCCTATTTATATAGGATTGATTATTACATACATCTGGTTTGGTTTTGCTGTCATTTTGTTTACTTTAGGAAAAAAGTTGATTTCCGTACCGCGTATGGGCAAAGTTAAATACGGTCCTAAACGCAAAAAAAATAAGAAGTTACTATTAATTTTCTGTATAATTAATTCGATAATTCTTCTTCTACTTCTTATTTTCTTGATAGTGGGATGGATTCAGCGCCTAGAAATTAATTACATCATTTTTCCAATTGCAATTGGAGTATTCCTCATTTGGTTACCATTAACCGTAACTGCAATATTATTAGATTATCGACGGTTACTATTATATGCGATTTTCGGAGGTTCAGATTTCGTTGCAAACTATTATGTTACCGTCTTTTTCAGCTTATCGATTGAAATATTAACATACGGACTTACTGGGTTATTTATCATTTTGTATGGTATGATTTTATTAAGAAAATTTGTAATTAATCACCCTTTAGACAAATACAAGGTGGAGAGTGATAATAATTAAGGAAGAACAATTAGATTTAAAAGCGTTAGAAAGTAAAGCTTATAGATCGCTATTTCAAGATGGATTGTGGGACATCTACTTTGGTGGAATTCTCTCCGGCTTCTCGATGATGTATTTCGGAAGATATCTTACTACTATTATGGCAATGGCAATACTCATCATATGGTATTTTATACTTGTTATCCTGTTTGTTCTTGGAAAAAAGTATATCTCTGTTCCACGGATGGGTTTAGTAAAATTTGGACCAAAACGCAAGAAAAGTATGAAATTCCTGTTTATGTTCATAATAATTAATACTTGTATCCTAGTATTCTTCATTACTTTACCATATACAGGTTTTCTTCGAGGAATTGAAATCAGTACCGTTTTAGTTCCGATAATTATTGGGATTTTTTTTATATGGTTGCCATTAAGTATCATCGCCCTATTATTAGATTATAGACGATTACTCCTTTATTCCTTTATTAGCGGAGTTAATTTCATCGTCAATGATATGGTCGATGTTTTTCTAAATGTTACGATCGATTTATTCACATACGGAATAACTGGAATTATCGTTATTGTTTACGGTTTATTACTACTGCGGAGATTTATTCGAGACTATCCGCTAGCAAAATTAAAGGAGGTTGAAGAGAAAGGAGATGAATGAACAACTAGATTTGAAATCACTCGAAAAAAAAGCATACAGATCCCTCTTCCAAGATGGGCTTTGGGACATTTACTGCGGCGGACTTTTCTCTGGATTCTCAATGATCTATTTTTCAAGATACCTTACAACCGTCACAGCCTTGATAATAATCTCAATATGGTACATCGTCATTTTTATCCTATTTTCTCTTGGAAAAAAGTATATCTCTATACCTCGAATGGGTTTGGTAAAATTTGGGTCCAAACGTAAGAAAAATAAGAAAATGCTGTTTTTATTTACGATATTCAATACTTTTATCCTTGTTTTCTTTTTAATATTACCCTTTACGGGACTACTCGAAGGAATTGAAATTAACATCTTGCTTCTTCCAATAATCGTTGGAGTTTTCTTTATATGGTTGCCACTTACCATAGTCGGCTTACTATTGGATTATAGACGCTTACTACTCTATTCCTTCATTGGAGGGATCAATTTTATCATTAACGACATGGTAGATATATTCCTAAATGTCTCGATCGATCTATTCACATATGGAATAATCGGAATTATCATTATTCTTTACGGTTTATTACTATTGCGACGGTTTATTCGAGAACATCCGTTAGAGAAACTTAAGGAGGTGAAAGAAGAAGAGGATGAGTGAACCACCAGATTTGAAATCTTTAGAAAAGAAAGCGTATAGGTCCACCTTTGAAGACGGATTGTGGGACATATTTATAGGGTTGCTTCTCATGGGCTTTAGCTTAAGTTGGACGCGATTACTATATGAAATGCTTGAACCAATTAATCTAACGATCGTTATTTTAATCTGGAATGCAATCGTTGTTGTTATCTTTATTCTTGGCAAGAAATTCATAACTGTTCCAAGAATGGGCATCGTCAAGTTCGGACCTAAGCGAGAAGCAAGAAAGACTCACTTAAGAATTTATCTTGGTTTAAATGTCTTGCTTGGATTTATAGTGTTCATACTCACTGTTATGGGAATGATGAACTTTCTCCCTTTATTTGGAATTCTAACTCCGTTACTGATCGGTCTTTTTTCTTTTACCATTCCTTTTAGCATTGTGGCTTACTACTTAGATTTTAGAAGATTGTACATATACGCTCTAGTGTGTGGGTGCGCGATGTTTTTCGCGGAATTGCTCTATCCTATATTTGGTACTCCCATGGAAAGCATATTAGCGTTCGGACTCTCTGGAGGAATTATCGTTGCAATTGGGTTGTGGTTTTTAATAAAGTTTTTACGAAAGTATCCTAAACCTGAAAAAGAGGGGATGTAAAATCAGCAAAGATGTATCGTCGAAAAACAAGGACTCAGGCTCAAGTGTATCTAAAGTACTAAACGACGATACAATGAGATTTATCCACGAACCCTCAAGATTAATGATAATGTCCATATTGTATGTAGTTGAAAGCGCTGAATTTTTGTTCGTTAAAAACCAAACTGGTCTCACATCAGGAAATATCTCTTCTCATGTAAGCAAATTAGAAGAAGCAGGATATGTAGAGGTTGAAAAATCCTATAAGGGAAAAAAGCCATTAACCATGCTTAAGTTAACGGACGACGGAAGAGCTGTTTTCGAGCAATATAGAGAACGCATGCAGCAGATATTAAAATGAAATTTAGATTAAACTCCCACCTACTTTTTGATTGAACTAAACAAGAGCATTGAACCGTAAACTTTTGGCTTAAACTCTTTAAATCCTCCTGCGTGTAACATATTACTTAATTCCTTTAAACCAAAGATTTCTGCTCCGTGATCTTCCTTAATATGCTCGTATATGAACCTATACTTCAGAAATCTTCTTCTAGTGAATGTCATAACCGAAAAGGGAGATTTTGGTTTTAACACCCTAGCGATTTCCTTTAAAGCTCTAGTTGTGTCTTGAAATAGATGTAACGCTCCAGAACAGGAAGCTGCGTCGAAAAATTCGTCAGAAAAGGGAATTTTTTCTACATTCGCTTTAAAAAATTCAATGTTTCTTAAATTTTCTTGAGTTGAAAGGAATTTTGCTTTTTCTAACATTCCCTGAGAGATATCAAAACCGTACACGAATTTAGCGTGTTTTGCGATGGAACGAGTATAAATACCAGTACCACAAGCTACATCTAATACCACCCGCTCTTCAGGATCAATCATTTCAGTTATCATCTTAACTGTGTCCTTTATTTTTGGGATCTTTATTCCACCATATAAATGATAAACAAGAGGATACCAAAGTTTCGATTCGTAAAATTTGGCTAGCTGGTCAATAAATTGAACTGATTTTATAGCGGGTATATCCTTATTGGAGTCAGACTTAATAAAGAAATCAACAATACCCTGTTGAATTTTAAAATATTTCTTGCAATAAATACACTCCAGTTTCTTCTCGTAATGGATCAAATTGGAATAGCATTCTGGGCATACATAATATTGATCTAGCTTGACTAACATTTTCATCATTTTTTATTTGCATAATTCTCATAATTTTACAAATTTCCAAACTTTCAAAAAGATATTTAAATATATAAATCTAATGTTAAGATAATGAGTTCTGTTGAGCAATTCAAAGAAAATTTCATGCGGATTTACGAACGAATTGTTGATAAGCGAGGTTTACCCGTAGTATACGGAAGAATTATGGCTTCTTTTTTTCTTGAGGAAAGAGAGCTAAATCAAAAAGAGCTTTCAGATTTAACCGATTATTCAATTTCCTCAATATCTAGAGCAGTAGACCAAATGATTAAGATGGGCTTATTACAAAAGCACAAAAATCCTTCTAGAAAATTTTTCTTATACCAAATGAAGGTAAATTTCATCGATTTAGCTGTCGCAGGTTTACAAACGTGGATTCGCCAAGCCAAAGAAAGTAAAGATGAAATTAGCGAATTTTTAGGAGATATAAATACAAATGCTTTTAATATTGAGGAAAAATCGGAAGCTACGAGAATAAAAAATAGAATCGAGGATTTAAAAGATGAAATGGAACTGTTTATCAAACTAATTTCAAAAAGCGTCGAAGATCTAAAAAAAAAAACCTGGTGATTCGTAATGATTTTTGTTACATTTTTCTTTGTTAAAAAGGGATTAAACTTATAGCTTTTTGAGGGCAGCAGTGAAAACACACCGAGCAATCTTTGCATTCTCTAGTAGATTTTATCGTCATTGCTTTTCCTTGTTCGTCAAACGCTCTTAATCCTAAAGGACAATATTTTATACAGGTCCCACAAGATTTACATTCCCCCGTCGTAATAGCAGTATAAGTCAATTTCGATAATTCTTTTATTTTTTCATGCAATAAATGTCTCTCCTCAATGGATGTAAAATCTCCATTTTTAATGGGCACAAAAAACTTGAATTAGAAAATGGTTCAAGGAATTTGTATTTTGGGTTATCTAAAAAATTACATTTAAATAAGAGAATTATATTCTTCTTAAAGGGAGATCACAAATTTTTGATTCCCTCTGGTGAAAATATTATTTTAATAAGCATAATATAAAATGAATTAGATAAATTATGGGCTTTGTTGTTTGTTATAGCACTGTTATTTCGCTCACATCCATTTATTTAATAATTCAAATCATTGTAGCGGTGTTTCTCTTAGTTAAGATGATAAAGATAAAACGCTATAGCTTTTTACCACTTATATTATTCTTTTTCTTAAATGTTCACGAAGCGATTTTTATATTATTTGAGGATATTTATATTTACCAACAAATTTTCGTTTTTCTATCAAACATAAGCTTAGTAATATTTACAAAATCAACATTTTACAAAGATCGGAAAAGTAATTTTGTATTTTTATTTGGAGCAATTGTAACGCTGAAGGTAATTGATTTTGTATTGGAATTATTCGTACCTTTTAGCACTATAGGAGGAATAGAGTTATCCTCGTCTGAAATAGCATTTCATTATATATTTGTATCAATAATGTGCGTTGTTCTGTTAATTAGCTATGGATGGCTCGCTTACGCGTCGTTTTCTTATTATAAACTAATCCAAGGTTATGATATCATGCCTTGGGTAAAGAAACGTTATTTGTTACTTGGAGTTTCCTCGCTTATTATATCTTTAAACGGTTTTATATATCTTTTCTTTCCTATAAACGCTAAAAGCTTTGAAGAAATTCAAGCTTTTATTATGGGCGTATTAATCCTCATCAACATAGTGGTGTTTTCTTTGGGTAATTTAATCTGTTGGTTAATGCCTAAAACTTTAAAGGAATTCTTTAATCGGAATTATACTGAAACCCAAGAAGAAGACTTACCTGAAAAGGAATTACTCGACAAAATTAAATCTCAATTGGCTGGAGGTGACTAATATGGAAATTTTGTGGATTTTAGGGAACATTTTAGCAAATCACATGGATATTAGTCCTCCAGCGGCCAGAGGATTACTAAAATTAGCGATAAAGGACGAATTCGGGCCATTTAAACCTTTAGATGAGATAAATTACGACGAGCTCGAGCTATCCATCACACAATCTTTATCAAAACGCTTAGAAATACTTGATGTATTGAATACTCGCATAATATTGGATGATTTAATTAGCGAGCTTAATAAACACCAATCGATCATAACGATTGAGTCAGTTTAATCAAATTATAGATTATAAGGTGATTACATTTGATACCTAAAATCATGATACTGGTTTTGATTAGGTAACATTTTTCGTCTAATCTCTTTGTCTATTAACCCTTCAATATTGGTTAAAAAGTTATATTCGTCCTTTAAACAAAGAGTAATAGCCGTTCCTTTCTTTTTCATCCGCGAGGTCCTTCCTATACGATGTACATACTCGTCAGGGTATTTTGGTATGTCGTAATTTATTACATGTGATATATTATCAATATCAAGTCCTCGAGCGGCTACATTTGTTGCGATAAGCATATTGATTTTGTGCTCCCTAAATGAAGACAATATTGCCTCTCGTTTACTTTGGCTTAAATCTCCCGATATAAGACCCACTCGGTACCTAAAATTTCTCATATTGATTAATCTTTTGTTTAACCAATTTGCGGTCTTCTTTGTATTTACAAAGACTAACACATGTTTTGGGCGCTCTTCTTTGAGGATTTCTAGGAAACTATCAAATTTTTCGTCAAACCTATCTATCATGTAAAAGTATTGGTCCGTACTTTCTACAGTAAGGTCGTCTTTACTGAGGTTTACGAACTTAAATTTGTTTTTTGAATACTTTTTCGCCATTTCTCGAATTTCGTAATGTATCGTGGCAGAAAATAGCATGAATTGATAACCGTTTTGAATTTTGTCGAGAATATACTTCACATCGGGAGCGAATCCCATATCAAAAAGGCGATCTGCTTCATCTACTACAACTTTTTTGATCTGGCTTAAGTTGAGTTTCCTTCTTTTCCACAAATCAATAATGCGCCCTGGCGTGCCGATAATCACATTAATTCCGCGATTTAACTTACGAATTTGATTGTCTATAGAGACTCCTCCGTAAATAGTCAAAGCTTTTACTTTAGGATGTCTTAAACTCTTTGCTACACTATAAATTTGTTTCGCAAGTTCCCTAGTAGGGGCTAAAATTAGAACCTCATTTGGTTCAAAATTCATCCGTTCAATAATCGGGAGTAAAAAAGCTAATGTCTTTCCAGAACCCGTTTTCGATTGTACAATTATGTTCTGATTTTTCAGAATAATAGGAATAGATTCTCTCTGAACGGGCGTCGGCTTAAAAATTTTTTCTCGTTTTAATATATCAACAGTCTTACTGTTAATACCTAAGTCTATAAAGTTCAAAATAAAAGTTCACAGTTGTATTCTTATACTGATTTCGATTTTTTCACTAGTTCACTAGTAAAATAAATCATTAATTGCTGTTAAAGTTATTGATTTTTAGAAATTAAGTTGTCTAGTGCTTTATTCCACGCGACTTCAAAGTAATTTCGAGCTTCGTCCCACTGACTACCTTGTTTCCAACCATTATGAAACAAAAGTATTACTGTTTTATCCGTATTACTCTCTAATTGCTTAAAAACCACGATAACATGCGTCAAGGGGTCAGAACAATTCATAAATAATTTAAATTGAGAAGGTCCTTTCCAATCAAACGAGATATATGAATCCTCTTCAAAACCAGTAACTATACACCCAATCGTACTGTTTTCTTCTGGGATATTTGGGTCCCAAAACAATTCGTATTTACCTCTTACCTTAAGCTCTACATCAGCTTTCTCTGATAGCCAAGATTCTAGCAAATCATTATTTGTGAAGTTCTGAAATGCAGTATGAATATCGCAATTAATTTCTTTTCGAATTTGTATGATTTTTTCCATTAAATTCTCGCCAAAAGTGCTTAATTTAAGTAGTTACTTTAATATGAATTATAACTATTAAAATGTATCATTAATATAATATTTTCACACTTTAGAAAATCCAGTATTTCAAGTATGTTCTATAAGATAAAAGTTTTTTAGAAATCATTCATTTCTAGGAAGCATAATATTAACTAAAATAAAGGCTATAAGGTGAATATTGAAAATGACTCAAAATTTACAGAAAGAATACGAATTTCAAGCCGAGATTAAGAAATTACTAAATATTTTAAGCAAATCCTTGTATACTCATAAGGAAATCTTTTTGCGGGAATTAATAAGCAACTCCGTTGACGCGTTAAAAAAGATAAAATTTATTCTATTGACTAATAGAGATGTAGTCGACCCAGACGCAGAGTTAAAAATTGAGATAGTGTTCAATCCCGAGGAAAAAACGCTTACTATTCAAGACACGGGAATCGGTATGGTCAAGAAAGAGTTGATTAACGATCTTGGGACGATTGCGGGGAGTGGAACTGAAAAGTTCGTGGAACAAGTTCAAAAGATGAAGGAGGAAGGCAAAAGTGAAGTCGATTTAGACATCGTTGGACAGTTCGGTATAGGTTTCTATTCTTTATTCATGGTAGCCGATAAAGTGAAAGTAATTACTAAGTCATATCAGTTAGAAGAACCAGCGTATTCGTGGGAGTCAGATGGAACTGGAAAATTTACAATTGAAGAAATTGAAAGAAAAAGCAGGGGAACCGATGTTATACTTTATCTAAAGGACGATGCCGAAGAGTACCTTAACCAATATCGATTAGAAACCATCATAAAGAAATACTCGAATTTCGTATCTTTCCCTATATTTGTAACCGAAATTAAGAAGGAGGAGTTGAGTACGGATAAGAAAGAAAAAACGGATTCTGAAGACCACCAAGAAGCAGAATTGGAACAAAAGAAGGAGCCTGTAAATCAAATTGAGCCTCTTTGGAAAAAAATGGAAAAGGATATATCCGAAGAAGATTACAAAAACTTTTACCATTACATCTCTAATCGATACGATGATTATTTACACGTAATAAATTACAATGTAGAAGGGCAAGTGAGATTTCACTCACTAATTTTTATCCCCGAAAATTCTGCTAGACTAATGTTCTTACCAGAGTCGGATTATGGACTTTCGTTGTACTCGCGCAAAATCCTAATTATGGAAAAGTGCGAGGATTTGATTCCAAAATGGATGCGATTCGTGACTGGGGTGGTTGAATCGGACGATATTCCCTTAAACATTTCCAGAGAAACGATACAAACCAATCGCACCATTTTAAAAATGAGAGACATACTAACTAAAAAATTCTTGAGAGAACTAATTGCCATCTCTGAAAATAACGCTGACAAGTACAAAAAATTCTGGGGAGAATTCGGGGAATTAATTAAAGAAGGAATAATTTCCGATCCTGTCCGCCAAGATCGATTGAAGAAACTACTGAGATTTAAAACAACCAAAACTAGTGATGGTGAGGTAATTGGATTAAAAGATTACATCGATCGTATCAAGGAAGGTCAAGAAGAGATCTTTTATCTCGTAGGAGAAAACCTTGAAACCTTAAAAATCTCTCCACACCTTGGATATTACGAAAAGAACGATTTAGAGGTAATTTTGTTCGACGAACCGATTGACAACTTTCTCATGATGAATCTGCACGATTATAGCGTTACGGAGGGAGAAGGCGACGACGCAAAAACTAATTATTTCAAATTCACTCCGATAGATGTAGCAGAAAAAGAGGAAAAAGAAACAGAAGACGAAGAAAAGAAAGAAGCTGAGAAAAAGGAAAAGGCGGTACCTAAGGAACAGCAGAAATTTTTGGAAAAAGTAAAAGAACTATTAGGAGAAAAAATCATTGATGCAACCATGTCTGACAAATTATACGGAAATCCATGCCGATTAGCTAATCCTGCCGATGGTCCAAGTTCCAGCCAACAACGCGCAATGAGATATTGGACAGAAGGATCTTTACCCAAGAAGTTTCAAATTCCAAAAAAGGTTATTGAATTTAATCCTGACCATCCAATTGTGAAAGGCTTAATCCAGATAAATAAAGTAGACTCTAAAAACGCTCTTTTAGAACCTATGATTAATCAATTATTTGAAAATTCTTTATTAATCGAAGGAGATCTCCCAGATCCCGCTTCAATGGTGCCCCGGATAATTGAGCTTATGGAAGAGCTAGTAAAACGGTATCAAAATTCGTAAAATCGACCACATCACTACTTTTTTTTACTAATTCTAAAATAATGACTTGAAATACACTTATGATTCATATATGTCATTATAAAACATCGGTCTCAGATTGATTTAAAAATAATTAATATAATTATCAATCTAAGTGAATTTAACGAGACCTCGTTATAAAAAAAACTCAACTATGTCTAAATAGAAAAAAGTTGATTTTAGAATTATCAACGAGAACGGTACAACCGGAAACGCATTTGTGGCATACAAGTCTGGGATAAGTAGGTTTCAAGAACGGATTAAGGAGGCGTTTGGCGAAGGATCAGAAAAAAATAATTGGCGAATCGAGTTGTCTGTTGTAAACTCTAGAACGCAAAAAAACCTGTCGTTGTATAATTTAGTAGTCTTTGGAAGTCTAACTTCGGGAGGCAAACCTCCTAAATATATGGTCGAATATTTGAGCAATTTAGAAGATTTAAACCATACTAAAGTAATGCTTATCGCAACTTCGATAGAGTCCAAAGAAGCGATTCCGATCATGAGAAATTTGGTACAAAATGTAAATGGAAAGGTTGTAGAGTCGTTAGTATTTCATACTCGCGATTCTGCTGCCGTAGAGAAAAGTCGTAATATGGGTTTAAAATACTCTTAATTAGTTATTGAAGTTAGTTAAAAAACACTAAAAAAGGCAGTTATTGTCATGAAAAAATTCTCTTCATATTCAAAAACAAAAAAGGTAGGATGCTCTTGTACATTATGTTGTGTTTTTTTTATGATAGTTTCAATATTCATCGCTGTTTTCGTATTTTCTTCGTTGATCCAAACCGATATAGTAAGCGACATTGAAGTCATTAACCAGACTGGTGTAAAAGGTAGAGCCTTTGTGGCATATAGACCCGGACTAAGCGATTTTCAAAAAGAATAATGTATGCGTTTATTGGCGGATTGGAGGAAAACGATTGGCGAATTGAAGTCACTACTATAAGTTCTCAAACGCCTATAGATGTTTCTTCTTACGACCTTTTGGTTTTTGGGAGTCCCACTTACGGTGGAAAACCTCAAGATTCCGTGTTTGAATACTTAAGTAATTTGGGTGACTTAAATCAAACAAATGTAGTGCTTATCGTAACTTCGGCTGGGTCAAAGGAAGCTCTTCCAATCATGGAAGATCTAGTAGTTAATGCCAACGGAAATGTCGCAGAGGCGTTAGTGTTTCACACTATCGATGGAACGGCAATAGAAAGTAGCTATCAAGAAGGATTAAGCTTTAATTAACGGGATATTGGTGTTAAGTAAATTGAAATTACACTGTCACTTACCTAATATTCTTAGTTGTTACAGAATCATCTTTACCCCAATTTTTTTCTTTTTTATCAATGAGTATCTAATTATTTATTTTTTTATCTTTATTTAACCGTGGTCGGAAACCCGACGAAATTTCTTACTTAACCTATCACCCCCCGTGATTTTTTTAGCGTTACTAAAAATGTTTGCAGTAAGTGATTCTGATTTTGATTTAATGTCAGCGTTTGCGTCTTATT
>JAHPYY010000162.1 GCA_019058515.1 Promethearchaeota archaeon | reverse complement strand
GTACCATAGTTAGGTGTCTGGGTAGAAGTCAATACTCTCTGCCTCAAGAGCCCTTCCGTGCTAATAATTAAGTAATGTCCGGCGTTACTCCAATCGTTGTTAACGGAGGTTATGTCTAGAATGTGCTCATTTGAATCTTTTTTGTAGCTATTCGCAGTTATTTTAAAATATTGTACAAAGGAGGGCGAGGAAGTATATCCGGGATTTTCGTATTCAACCGAGTGTATTTCATCTAGAGCGTAGAATTGACGGTGATCGAACGCGCAAATGATGTCGGTTTTGTCAATACCGTCTGAAGGTCCTTTCATTACAAACATGAAGTTGTGATTGTCCAATCCCGTAGCCGCACTGGCTTTACGGTAAGTATACGACATCGAGACAATGTATTCCAGAAGCTTAAGGTCAAATTCCTTGCTAATATCAATGTCAAAATACGCCATTTTTTCGGGAGGGGCGTGTCGCGGAAGGTAAGCATATTGCATATAGTTGCCATCTGTCTTCTGAGTTCCAGGTTTTATATATAAAAATCCGTGAGCTATGTCCTTGTAGATCGTTGGGTAAATGCGAACCTTTCCTCCAAATTGCCCGATTATCTTCTTTAGGACATCAACGCGCTTTAAAGTAGTTTGGCTGTTATAATCTTGGGCTAATTCTGAATTTATGTAGACCGCATCGGCTCTTCGCCAAATTTTGATGTCTTTTCCTGCAAAATCCTCTTTCTCAATCGTCATGGTAAAGGGTTGACCGTTGACTAATACGTTGTGGAAAAATAACGTCCGTTCTCCCTTGTTTCCCTGATCGTGTTCTGGATATACGGTTGAAGGTAAATGTTTCTGAGTATATCCGATAAGTAAGTTCTCGATTTGAAACCTGAGAAGGTATTCTCTGTCGTAATTTTCGTGCCTAGCATAGCGCTCGGATTCAAAAACTTCCTGAATAAGGTCGGTTATCAAGCTAGTGTATAAGGCTGTTTTTTGAGCCTTCGTTAACGTCTTATCAAACCTTCCGCTGGTAAACACTTCGTCCTTAATCAAAGGAATTAAGGTTTCTACGATTTGTTTGCCAGAATCGATAAACATTTTGCGGTTTAGTTGAGGCGTACCTTCGTACGCGTAATCGCTCGCATAGTAGGCGAAATACTTTTGATAAAAGATGTCTCTAATGTAGTGCTCGAAAACCCTGTAATTTCTAGCAGGGTTAGAAAAGCTACGGTCTACATAGGGCGCCACGCAATGCCCGAAGGAAACGGTGTTTTCCTCGCTCTGTATAAACCCGGAGGTAATGGGTAAAAACATATACGCGTCTAAGAAAAACAAGGGGAAGATATGAGCGGATAATACTCGATGATCAATGTAGTCCTCTAGGAATCTCTTCGTTTGAATAGGTGATTTGATCTTAAAGTGCTCGAGGTATCTCGCAATGTCCTGGAAGGGGCTAGATGTCATAATGTCAAATCCGAAATTACCTACCGTGCCGTACGGATTTATCATTTGGAATAGTACCAATCTAATCGTGAAGTGCCCGAAAAGATCTGAAATCGCTTTAAATACCAACTTAGCGTTTTTCAGTTCGGATATTTTGAAGGTTTCAGGAGAGTCCATCCATCCAGAGCAATCTATGTAGTTCGATCCTCGCTTAATGATCGATTGAGCGCGCTTGATATTGAGATTTGCTCCACTATAATCTTTAATTTTTATATAGAGGTTGTACATCCATTCTTTGATCCCGAGCTCTTCGTTAAATTCGCCGTTTTGGTCCTTAAACAAGAAGTCCATGAAGTCTTGCTCCGTACTGAAAAACTGTTTGTCGTTAATAATTGCCTTTATATCGCTATATTCTCTTCTCGTGAGAGGGTTAACCCTACCGGTAATCGGGTTATAGTGTAGATTTAGAGTTCCTAAATGCTTTAAAACGATTGGAGCGACATATTGCCGCATTGTGGAAACGCTGTCGGGAGGTAATCTCATCTTCTGAAACTCGAACATGTTGAAAAACACCTCGTACAATATTTCCAGACGAGACAAAAGAATTATTAATTGCAAAAGCAATAAGCTTTGATTTGTTTAATCAAGCGTTAAGTTTCAAGGATTTAGATCTAAATAGAAGTAAAAAAGCAAAAGAAATTTTCAGGAAATGGAAAATGGAGAATTCTATTCTCGCCTTAGATTCAATTGTAATTTTTTCAAACAACTTGAGAAAATATAATTCCATTGAGGAAATTTCTGAAACCCATGAAATATAATTACTGAAATCGATAAAAATTCTCGATAATCTTGATGGATTCCTCACTTCTAAAATATCGAGTAAAGTGCAAACACAATACTCAATTGCGAAACCAGCTTTTCTGAGAAAAGGAGTAAAAATTGATGCTATAACTCTCAGTGGCTCAGTAAGAAAGGAAAAATTTCTAAGAATCTGTTTAGTGCCATTGGATTTCGAACTTTCAGACAAATTTCCTTATAAGTTAAAAAATAAGGAAGAAATTTTCCGTAAAATACAGCAATCACTTGAAATAGCTATAAAAAATGATGTAGACATTATTTGTTTTCCAGAACTAAGCTTTGATTCTACTTTTATAGAGCATGTCAGGAAATTTGAAAATGTAATAATAATCTGTGGTAGCTTTTATGACGATGATTATTATAATAAGTGTGTTGTAATACACAATCAAAATATATATCCCATTTATAAAATTAACCCTGCTCCCAATTTAGAGGATATGATTGATCCAGATAAATTTATGAAATGCGGTAATGAAATTGTAATATTTATAGATCAAGATCGAAACTTATTATTCTCAGTCCTTATCTGTATTGATTTTTACAAAGAAAGATTGAAACCCTTTGAATGCGAGTTTGATGGAAATTTGGGTGTAAATCTAATATTTGTACCTTCCTATAAAGATAACAAACGACGGTTTCAAAAGACATGTGATTCTTTTGTGGAAAATTATAGTTTAGATGTTATCAAAGTTTCAGATACAGATTCTAATTCAATATCTTGCGTTTTCGGGAGAGCTCACAAAAATCTGATTGAGAGATTAAAAGCTGAGGGTTATCGTGAAGATGATCAATTTGAAAACAAATTATGTGAAGCTTTTGGTGAAATGATATTGATAATAGAATTAAGCAAACATCCCCTAAAGGTGCCTAATCCTGTAGATAGTACCTCACGGATAAAAAATTTTAAGAGATATGTATATAAAGACGATGATTGGGAAGAATATAACTGAAATTATTTACATAAAATATACTAGAATCTAAATACTGATTTTTAGTGTTTTTCTTGATGGAAAATTTTTCTCCTAAATTCGTTTCTAGCGTTTTATAGAAATAATCGACTCCCTCCGACACGACCGCAACCTACGATCAAAACGACAAAAGGATAAGGAGGGTGAAATAGCGCCAAAAGTATACGCGAACCAAAAGACAAAAATCCAGAGCGTCGAGGGAGCCGTTAGATGGAGAAAACGGAAGGGTAAATCCATAATTTCGTTTGTCAATTTCAACATTGTTTTGTCCGTGTGTTCTCTAAATGATTAAGAGAGCGATCACTACCCCACCAAAAGACAGAAAAAACGACCCGTACCGTTTGAACTGCGGTGAGTAACGACCGCTACTATTGCATAAAGTAAATTCTCGCTTTTATAGCTAACAACGGAACCAAATTCTCGGTTTTCATACCGACGTTCGCCCTTCATGACGCGTGTTTGCCCTTTTAATC
>JAHPYY010000161.1 GCA_019058515.1 Promethearchaeota archaeon | reverse complement strand
TCTGTTCTTAAACAATATTTTCGGTATTTGCATATTTTTAGGTAAAATCGATTTTTCTAGAAGAATCAGATTGATATATTTAAAGAAAAAATATGCGATCGAAAGATCCATTGAATTATTAATTTTGACTACGAATATAAAAAGAGAACCTTAAGAGTTTTTATTCCTTTGACCTTTCTTAAATATAGTCATATTCGGTTTTAGAGGTAAATATTAGTTCACATTTTTTCGTGAAACTATTGATGCTCCGCCTTAGATTAGAGATACTTACTCGATCGGCTTTTTTCAGTTCTTTATATGCAGAAACAGCAGGCATACCAAATGCAACGACTCTTAACGAGTCAGTTTCATCACTAAGTTTGAATGAAAGTAAAAACTCAATTGAACCATTTCTTTTGACGATCTCTTTAAATTCTAAGTTTGAAACGGTCCCTTCTACTATAGTTGCGAATTTAGATTCAATTACGGAGATTTCTTCTAATTTAATCCTCTCAGCTATTTTATGCATAGAGTATTTTTCCAAAAGAGGGAAATTTTTCTCAGATACTCCTTCGGGAGAGAAGTCAACAAACCCTCTTTTTCCAAGATGAATTTCTAATTGCTCTTCTCTTCCCTTTTTGCAATATCCATTAACAATTCTAATAGAATCGTTAAATTTAAGGGAATGTTTATCCAGCTGTTTCGCGGTATCATCCCACACCACCGCTTTTATTTCATCCGTTTTATCTTTCAAATAAAAATGCCCTATTAATCCAGGAGTGCCGTCTTTTTTTGCAAACTCTTTAATGGTAACCCTTGAACAAACGCGCCCTTGTACTACAATATGACTCATTCCTTCGATGATTTGGTTAATTTTAATAACAAAGTCACCGTAATCAACTTCAAATCCGTTTTCCATACCTTCGTATTTTTTTTTAATCAATCCTTGTTCTTCAGCTATTAAATACAACATCGAATCAACAGACATGTATTCTCCGTATGTTCTTTTCTTTTCTTTTAGTAACCCTTCAATTTGCTCTTCGGATATTCCACTATTTATAAGTTTTTCGTAGGCTTCCACCGCCAATTCATACCCTCTACCTTTAAATTTCGAATTTAAACAAATTATATACATTCAATCTCTTTCTGAATTGGTGAAAAGCATAAGCACTGCAATTACATAATAGACGCAATCGTTTTTGAATTATAGGGACTTTATTAATGCTGCGACAGTCAAGTTGATCTGTGATAAATATCGCTGTTGTCAGTAGCGTAGTTAATCGAGCAAAAAAGTTAGTTTTTAAGGCGAATTTCTGTAAGTTGTAAAGGTTGTGTTTAGCTCGTTCTATATCGAAAATTGGAGCAATACGATGTAGTTTTCTCAGATAAATACGGCCTTTCCTCACTGCGTAACTAAAAGAGTTAATTCTTGCCATCCTAACGCAAGGAAATAGTTTATGTAACCCTTTCACTCCGCTTTTTAGATTTTCAATTTCACGCTTAATCATATTAGGTGCTATCCCGCTTTTTTCACTCATAAACTCGGAAAACGCTAAATTATCGCTCTCAATATTACTTAATAATCGAAAATCCTTATTTCTAAATATTTCGTTAGCTATTTCCGAGCGAATTTCATTGTCCGCGGACACAATCGAGCTAGTTAAGTGGTATTGTTGGACCGTCATATTTGTCAAGAGTTATACTTTCTAGACAAATTTCCCCATTGTATTTAAATAAAAATGCCTAGGGCATTGTTGTAAGATCTTATAATAGATTTATTTTATGATTGAATAATTCAACTATAATTAATGGTATATAAAGCAAAAAAACACAGCGTACAAAAAGTGGGATTTGGATCCCTATATCTTACGCTTTACATACATACCTAGAACTAAAGAAATGAATATGACAGAAACCCAAATATACGCTAAATTATAACCAGAGATTGCAAAAAGAGTTTTAAATTCGTTCAATAGTTGATCTTTGCATTGAATGTCATCAAAATCAATGAATTTGCTGTTTTTTTCATAAAAACAGCGATTGTTATTTGTTAAAGAGTTGTTATAACCACTAATGTTCTTACAATGGATAATAGACATTCCTATCTCGTGGTGTGAAATATTGTTTAATGAGATTTGTATATTATCGCTATCAGAGAGTTCCACTCCTTTCTCTTCGTTGCCCTTAATTATATTGTTTGAAATTGTATTACCGCTTCCTGAAAATCCCATATATCCGTAATCGTAATTGTTTTCTATCGCATTATATCTAAACTCGTTAGCTTTTCCTCTAATATCGAATACCCCTCCTTGATTTTCCTTAGAGATCTCGTTGGTAACCACATAAACTTTTCCACAATCATCTAATAACAGACCTTCTTCTCCATTTCCTTGAATTGTGTTATTCTCAATTACTAGATTATCGCATTTTAAGCAAGAAAAGCCCGCTAAATGGTTAAATCCAATAGAATTTTCCTTTAACAGATCATTATAGCATTCTTCAGCATAAAAACCGTTAACTGTGTTGTGAACAAGTGTATTTTTGCGAAAGAGATTTTCGTGCGTATTATGAGCATAGATTCCGTATTTGTTTTTGCTAATTAAATTCTCTTGGATTAAAGCATCTACACAAGATACCATTTGGATAGCTTTTTCCTCGCACGAACTTAAAGTGTTAGCGAGCACACGCATATTCTGACATGTATCAATGGAGATACCAATTACTATATCACTAATCTTATTATCAGTGATCTCCCCATTTTTTGAAAAGCTTAATTTTATTCCTAAATTTGAGCTGATAAATTCGCAATTACGCAGAATAAAATATTTATCTGAATTTTGAATGGATATACAAGCATCTAAGTTAGAGCCATCGAATAAAACCCCTTCAATTACATATGGATCGTACCAAAAGCCACTACCCTTACACCAACTATACTTATATGATAGTGTCTTCCAGTTCCGATTAGAATCCGCTTCATCTATAAAAATTTCTTCAGAAATCGTTATTAGTGCGTTAGTTTTCGAAGGGATGTTTTGAAATATCATTATCATAACTGCAAAACATATAAGGACGAAAATAGAAAAATAAGGACGATTCGAGCTTTTCATGCTAGGAATTATTATACAGGTTTATTTAAACAAAAAAAGTCAGGTTGTGAAGGGAAAATTTCGATTTTTCCTTTATATAGCTTGACATTATTTAATTTTCATGAAACAGTTGGAAGAAATCGGGATTTGTCCTCAATGCGAGTGTTCGCTATTTGTCTACAAAACAAATAATTACAAACGATTCGTAAAGTGTGAAATCTGTGGTTATTCGTTTGCTCTCCCCAAAAAGGGGAAAATTAGCAACTCCAATATGATTTGTGAGAAAAAGAACCTTTTTCTGCTCATTGTGTCGCGCCCCAAACAAAAATCGTATTTTTGGACCGATTCACCTTGTTTTTCGTGTTCCCAACAAGATAGTTGCAAACCTCTTAATGCGTTGAGACAGGAATTTAAAGAAAACCAGGTGTATGGATATTAAAATTACTCCTAGCTTCCGTATTTTGTTTGCTCTATTGTTATTGTTAAGTCAATCCTTTCTACTTTTATCAAATGGATTCTCAACCAATCAAGAAGAAAGCGTAACGGATCCAGCTGATCTCTGCCTTACTAACAAGGTCTTTTCGTTTCCACGAGGGACGAGTACTATGTTTCTCCACCATATTTGGTTGGAGGAAATATACGTGTATTTTCTTCACATAGAACTGGTGACGGAGCACGCCTGCGACCTAAATATTACACTAACATGTCCAGACGACACCACTAATCACATCTTTTCCGCTAGATTAGATTGGAACGAAGGTTTCTCTACTTCCTACGACATTCCCATAGGATTACACTTTACTGGGAACTATTCTTTCCAATTCGATATTGATGCTGACGAAGTTCTCAATCTTTACATTAAATTAGAAAAGCAACATCAATGCTTGGAAAATATCGTCCCCAACGTTGCAACTGAAAGCGCTCTATACAAGGTTATGCGATTCCAGGACAAAATGGAAATTCGCCAGAGCGTTAGGTTAAAAACGGACTGGATGTATCGCATTTACATCCAAAGAGTTACTCCTATAGCTATTCAAGAGGATAGCGAAATAAAGGTCGATTTTTACCTTGAATCTCCTAATAACTTATCGTACAGGATATTAAACGATCACACAGTGCCTTTCTACACAGAAGCTTTATTATGTCACTTCGGTACTGCATATGAAGGACTATATCGAGTAAACGTGAAAGTACTTAGCAAAGTTGAATATGTTAATATTGCGTACGCAATAGTATCTCTTCACCAGATCTCCGATATGTGTCCCGCTAACAACACTGGAATAGTTCAAATTGTGGATGAGAACCACGGAGATTCAGGGAATACCAATTGTACAGAGGGATGTGACTCGTCCAATTCAACTGATCCGAACTCAAACCTAAACGAAACAAGCATAGGAGACCCAAATAACCCTTTTGGAGCCATATACTCGGTTCCGTTGGACGCTACCTTAGGCATTATAGCGGGGGTTTTGATAGCAGTTTGCGCTGTAATCGTCGTCGTTGTGCGATCCCTAAATAAAAATAAACAAAAACTAGATATTTAACACAAATTCTATTCTTATGAAATTTCAATGAACCTTAATCCATTTTGCTTTTTTCTTTTATAAAGGTTGATCTGGTTACCATACTAAACCTTATAATAATAAACATGTCGGAACTCGATTTAATTAAAGGTATCAACGCACGTCAAGTTAAGTTGCTTCAAGAAAATGGTATTAGCACCGTAGAAGCGTTAGCCATGTCAGGGGTCGGAACTGTATCTGATATCGACGGATTAGGGGAAAAGACCGCTAAAAAACTCATTTGGAACGCAAGAAACGCCTTAGGAATGACGGAGTTCGTGTCAGCCACGGAAATTAACGAAAATATTGAGTATATTACGACAGGTTCGCAAGAGTTAAATCGGATCTTGGGAGGTGGAGTATCTACGGGAAAGTTAACTGAAGTGTACGGCCCGTTTAAATCCGGAAAAACCGCATTATCTCACACTTTAGCCATTACGGTTCAATTACCACCCGAGCGAGGTGGTTTAGGAGGATCTGTAGCCTTTATTGATACTGAAAACACCTTCTCCAAGGAGAAGTTAAAAAGAATTGCCCAAAGATTTGGTTTAAATCCCACTGAAGCGTTGTCAAAAATATTTCACGCTAGGATTTATAGTTCAGATCACCAGGATCAAATGATTTTAAAAGCTGAAACATTGTGCAAAACCCGAAATGTGCGCTTAGTGATCGTTGATTCGCTGATGGCGTTATTAAGAGCTGAATATGTAGGCATTGGCATGTTGGCAAGACGACAAGCGTTTCTTAATAACATGATTCACGCTTTGTCTCGCGTTGCTGAGACATATAATTGCGCCGTTTTATTAACTAACCAAGTTGCAACCAAAATGATGGCAATGTTCTCTGCAGACGATGCCATAGGAGGAAATATTGTCGCACACGGTTGCCACTTTCGCATCATGTTCAAAACTAAGGGATTCTCTGCCAACAGCTCGCTAAAACGTAAAGCTATTATAGTGGACGCTCCAGATCTACCGCCAGAAGATTGTGAGTTTTTTATCACTAGCTACGGCGTAGCAGATACTGAAATTACCGACATTCCGAAGTCAAACTCCCCTGTTCTAAATGTAGAAGATGTCTTCGAACCTGAAACTGAAAACACAAATGAGGAGAAAATAGACATTAGCATTCCACTCACTTCGGTTAAAGGAATCGGGAGTGGAACTGCTGAAAACCTTATGGTGCATGGTGTGAGATCTATTGATGATTTAATCCAAGCTGATCCAGTCGATCTCTCTAAAAATGTTAGCGGTGCCTCGGAAAGAACGGTAAAAGAATGGCAAAAAAACGCCAAGCAGTTAATGAGTGCGTAAAAATAATAAAAACGATTTTTTTCTAATTTTTTTTTAAATTTTAAAAATTGTCTGTAACTCTTGTTTGGTGGATACTACATTAAGGAAATGCTCATACTATATTAAATGAGCTCTCTCGACTAATTTTTAAATAATTACCTTTATATAGGAAGTGATATTTAGAAAAGAAACAGATAGATAAAACCTGAGATAAATTTGGAATTAAAAAATTTGTTTAGTCCTGAAAAAATAGGCTCAATTAAAGTCAAAAATCGATTTGTACGCTCAGCGACTTATACGAGAAAAGCAGAAAAATACGGACAAGTCGGCGAAAAGTATAGGAATTATTACAGTGAATTAGCAAAGGGGGGTATTGGTCTCATTATTACAGGATGGTTTTCAGTAGACAAAAGTGGTATCACTAGCATAGACCAACCAGCTTTGTTTGACGACTCGTTTATTCCTGGACATCAAAAATTGGTTAAAGCGATTCACGATAATGATTCAAAAATTTTAGCCCAAATTGGGCATCCTGGACGGCAAGGGACTAATCCTAAACATCCTCCTAAAGCGCCTTCTCCAATAATTAATAAGATAACAGGTCTTACTCCTAAAGAAATGACCACTGAAGAAATACATCATTGTATCGAGAATTTTGCTAAAACGGGAGCAAGAGCGTTTGAATGTGAATACGACGGAATTCAATTACATGCTGCTCACGGATATCTCTTAAGTAACTTTTTATCTCCGTATACTAATCGCAGACAAGATGAATTCGGAGGAAGTGTAGAAAACCGAGTTAAAATTATTGTTGATATATATAACACATTGCAAGACAAGGTTAGTAAATCGTTTCCAATTATCATCAAATTACAGACGCAAGATTTTATTTCAAATGGACTGGAGCTTTCAGAAGGGAAAGAATTTGCAAAAATCATTGTAGATGCAGGATTTGACGCAATAGAACCTAGTGGGGGAATGGCTGAAACTCAGCTCGAAAACAAAAATCCTTATCCCAGCAGATTAATAAAAGAAAAAGAAGATCAGAATTTTTTCTTACCTACTGCTTTAGAATTAAAGCCAATCATGAAGGATACTAAACTCATTCTAATGGGAGGAATAAGAGATCCTATTTCTGCAAGTCAATTAATAAAGGATGGAACCGCTGACTTTATTTCTATGAGCAGACCATTTATATACGAACCACACTTGATTAATCGTTGGAAAGAAGGGGACTTATCGCCGGCAAAATGTAATAGCTGTAATGCCTGTTACATGACGCTCTATAAGGGAGAAGTATATTGTGCAGTAAGAGAAAAGCTTGAGCGTAGAAAGAAGAGAGAAAAGAAAGAATAAAGGCTCATTAGTAGAAACGCGTGAAAAAATAACTAGATAAATAAAAAAATAAGAAAAGAATTTTATTTCAAATTCATACCCTCAAAAAGCTTACTAAAATAATTAGGCGTAAGTCCATTTACATAGAGAAAATGTAGTGCCTTGGAGTAAAACTCCGCGCTAAAAGGTTCTACATTGGATCGAGACATGTCTCTAACCAGTTCTGATAATAGTTTTTTAAGATCGATTCGCTTAATATCCCGTCTTCGAAAGTTGAAGTATCCTCCGTATAGTTCAAATAAGTCCAGCATTTCTGCAAGCTCGTCGTTGTCAAAGCAAGTCCAACATGATTTGCATACAATTGCCATTTTCGGAGGAATTTGTACGCATTCATTAAATCTTTTAATTCTTTTACGACACACGGCACATTTTATAGAGTCCATTAGATCGCAGTTTCCGTTATAAATCGCTTCAGCCATGAATATTTTTTGAGATGTGAGTATTTAAATAAAAATTATTCATCTTTGGGTGTATATAAAGGAAAAATAAAGTCAACAGAAAGAAAAATTAAATTTTAATTCGGTGGGATGAGTCCAGAATTCGCAATTTTGTAAGGAATTATATAATTGACATCATTCAAGCGGATTTTGGCGATATAGCTCGAATGAGAATGACCCTTCTCTAAATTTATTTTTACAGAATTCATACGCTGATAAAGAGAATCGTAAAAGGCTCGATTTTTTGACTCCATAGGAGAATAGGAAACTTCGTGACAGAGAATTAACCAAAGATTACATCTTTCCGTTGCAAACAACAAGGGGGAAAAATATTCAAGAAAGAATGAGTTCATTATTCTGTGTTTTTCCTTTACTGACTCTACATTTCCCAATTCATGGCGAATTTGAGATGAGATGTTATCTATGACCAACAGCGTCGTATCATAAGGAAATATGCTAAGATTTTCCATAAAATGTTTAATACAACTTTTTAAATCGTCAATTGAGTGAATAGTCGTATTCTTTGGAATCGTTAAAACTCGCTCTAAAAACTTTTCCGCATCAACTTCACCACAAAATTGCTTAAATCTTTTAGTAGGAAAAAACTCGGTGCTATTAAACCATACGCAACCCGAATTAGAAATACTAGAAAGAAAATATTTTAAAATTTGAAGCGTCAAAGTAGTTTTCCCCGATGTAGACTCACCGGATATGGAGATAGTTCGGCAATCTCCCGCAAAAATTAATTCGTATAAAGAAAGACAGGATTTTATCATGAATTTAGCAAAAGAGATTATTTTATTTTGTCGAACGATTCGAGGATTTGACGCTCGTAATCAAATTTTTCTTCGGTGTTTCCATATAATTCCTCTAGATTCTCACCAGTTATATTGGGGTAATTAACAGAACCATTCTTGGTAAATACACCATTATTATTAAGATAATCTCGGTATATCAAATATGTTAGAAGATCAGACTCCGAACCAATCCTTCCGTTGTTAGCTTCGTACATACCTCTTCGTCTTCCAAAAAAGCGACCAAACTTATATCTTACGAGTAAATAGATACCACCGATTACTAAGATTCCAACGATTGCAATAGTTGGATCTTGATTGAATAGCATTAGAAATACTAGAGCTAAAAATATCACGCAATAGCCTTTCATATCACTTCACCTCCTTCTTCTATTGATGTATCATAAATGTAATTAGGTTTATAGCGAGCATATTTCTTAGGACTTCGATTCTTTATTAAGTTAAACGCTCCTTTTACTGCTTTCCCCGTTAATTTAATCAGGTGGTATAATAGTATGACAGCAAGCAAGATAAATGCGTCGTGTACATAAACTAGTTCGAATATCCACACTATAGATATTGCTATTGCAAATGATACAAGGATAATTACTAAAACAACAAAATTCTTTTTTGGATCGCTCTCAAATATGCGGTAGGCTAAAATTAAATCTCCATTTGAAGGAGCACCTCCCACAAGCAACGAGATCATAAAGGAAAGAAGAAAAATGCCCATATTGAAGCTAGTAGTTGGCGCCAGAAATAGATCTAAAGCCCAGGTTAACAACCAAACGCTTACTACTAAAGGAGCCAAACTTATGATTAGCGTTTGTGCAAATGAGGGTTCCTTGTTAACCCCTACATATCCTTCATAGTGTCTAATCCGTAATCCTATGGGTTTTATCCCAACACATATGCAAGCTACAAAATGTGATAATTCGTGAACCGCTACGCCTATAAATCCAATCGCATTATGAAAGAATTTGAATTTCGCATTATCGAACCGATTGAAGATCCTCCAGATAATAGTACTGATTATAAAGTAGATAAAGTAAACTAGAAACGGAATCATAACTATATGTTATAACTAGCATTTTTAAAAAAAAATTAAGAAGATAAAATGTAGTTTTTTTTGCTAGTTTATCTACTTAAACTCGGTTAAATTGTCAGGGGGCCAAGCTCTAGGATTTGTTCCGTCCTTAATATATCTAAAATCACAGAATGGTGCTCCGTGAGCTCGCGTTTGTGTTCGCATTAAACCATATCCGTACGCTCTTGCTTTAGCAAAATCCGCAATGCACACAATTGGCATTAAGTGTTCCATTCCTTGATTTTTATAAAATTTGAGGACTCCACATTCGTGATAGTTAACCCCCCACGAGAAGGTTTTTCCATCGCCTTCCACAAAATCATACACCCAATCACCGGAATACTCTCGCAATTTGGAATTTTTGGCGTTCTCTTTTTCGCTATTTAGATATTCAAAGGAAAAAATATCGTCAGTCTGGGGAATAAACTCGTAAAATAACTCAAACATTCTGTATACTAACTCACCAATCTCGTTAAAATCAAGCCCCTCTCGTTCTAATGCCCTTAAAATTGGGATTAGAAGGGCGGAGTTTACGAGTTCGTTGGTTAGCTTTTTTTCTTTTCCTCCGATGTAAGGAATTTGAGGGATTAACGCTTCAAACTCTTTTCTTGCATTTGAAATGAGCTGGTTGTACTTTTCCTCTCCAAACTTCTCTACAAATAGCTCTTTAAGGATTGTCGTGGCCGCTCTAAATGTTCTCAATATCGTCCTTTTATTCTTTAAATAATAATTCTTCTCTTTATCAGAAGATATATTATTTCACCTTCTATTTGGATTTAAGAAAAGATTGAATTAAGAATAATTAAAAAAAAAGGTAAGATTCCATATTAATCTAGTTGAGATATTTGGATTATTTCTAATCCATCGTTTAGATCAGCCATGTATGCAATATCTCCTACTACTTGTACGTCGTAACCATGTCCGCCATCAGCGTATTGACCGAGTAGTATTGGATTGGCAGGATTGGTAACATCAAGAATTTTTAATCCTTGCATGTAATCCGCCAAGTACGCAATGTTGCCAATCACATGCGACGCACCTATCATCGTTTGATCGGCATAAATTCCCGCTTGAACGATTTGGGAAGGATCGCTAACATCGAGGATTATTAGTTCTCCACCATCATTTCCATGATTCGCGGCATATACATAATTTCCACACGCAAAGGGATTCCAAAGATCCACATCCATCTCTACATAAC
>JAHPYY010000014.1 GCA_019058515.1 Promethearchaeota archaeon | reverse complement strand
TTATTTCCGACTAATAAGAGAGGTATTTCAGATTCTACATTGGCGCGAAGTTCTTCAATCCATTGCTGAAGATGCTCGAAACTTGACAAATATGGTAGGTCAAAAATTAACAAAGCTCCTAATGAACCCCGGTAATACATCGGTCTTATTGAACTAAATCGTTCTTGACCTCCTGTATCCCATATCTGAAGTTTTGCCTTTAAAACACCCTCATCTGTGTCAACCGATATCGTTTTAACGTGAAAGTCTACTCCAATAGTCATTTTATAATCTTCTGTGAAAAAGCCTTTACTGAACCTCAGAGTAAGAGCGGTTTTACCGACGCCTCCGTCTCCGACTACCACGGTTTTAAATAAATAATCGTATTCTTCCGACATAATTTGAATGTTAGAATTACAACATAGTTATTAATCAAAAATCTTAATAATCAATGGTATAATATAAGCTAAAATAGTTTTTATTCTTTTTATTAAACATATAATTCCAAATTTATATTTTTATCAGAAACAAAAATATTGGATTTTCCTAAAATCAAATAAAGAATTAAGTACTTTACTATTTAATATTTATTCGATTTACAGACTTTTCAATTTATTCTAATTAAATAAACAGTTTATACAGGTGAACGATCTTTATTAGAAAAAGAGCTGAAAAACCTTACCTTCAAATCGCTTTAGATTTAATTAATTTACACCGTGCGCTTCAAATCGCTGAGGAGGCAGTTAGTGGAGGAATAGAATGGATTGAAGCAGGTACCCCTTTAATCAAGTCTGAGGGAATGGACGCGATTAGGACCCTCCGCAAGAGATTCCCAAAGAATATTATCATAGCAGACATGAAGACTGTCGATGGTGGAAGCATTGAAATTGAAATTGCTGCGAAATCAGGAGCAAATGTTGTGCTAATGTTAGGTGGGAGCGACAACTCCTCTGTTACGGAAGCAATTGAAGCTGCTAAAAAGTATGGGGTGATGCTAGGATGCGATACTATAGATATTCCTCCCAACAACATTATTGAACGAGCCCTTGAATTAGAGTCTTTAGGTGTAGATATGATTTGTTCACATGTAGGTGTAGATCAACAAACAAAATACGGCGGAGAAAAGACTTTAGAAATAGCAGAAAAACTAAAAAAGAATTTAAAACCTACTACTTGGCTCGCAATCGCAGGAGGTATAAATAGTGAAACTGCGGTTAAAGCTAAAGAAATTGGGGTTGATGTAATTATCGTGGGAGGTGCCTTATATAAAGCAAAAAGCCCAAAAGAATCTGCTGAGAACATTATTTTAGCTGTGGATAAATCAAAACCAATTAAAACCGAATTGTTCAAGAAATACGACGAAGAGCACATAAGAGATGCATTAGAAAAAGTATCTTGCCCCAATATTTCTGATGCCATGCATAGATCAGGAGAGATGATTGGTTTAAAACCGGTATGGATCGGTTCCCAAGAAAAACCCCTCAAATTTGTTGGACCGGCTGTTACGGTTAGAGCTTATAACGGTGATTGGAGCAAACCTGTAGAAGCAATCGAAGTCGCTGAAAAAGGAGATGTTATCGTAATTGATGCTTGTGAAGGAAAAGATGCGGTGTGGGGCGAACTAGCTTCATGGAGTTGCAAAATTAAAGGTATTGAAGGAGTAGTTGTTGACGGTGCTGTTAGAGACATCGATGATATCCGGAAAGTAAAATTACCCATTTTCGCTCGACATTTTACCCCTACAGCTGGAGAACCAAGAGGATTAGGAGAAATCAATGTCAGCATAATATGTGCAGGTCAAAAAGTTGATCCAGGTGATTGGGTTGTAGGTGACGACTCTGGGGTGGTAGTGATTCCTAAAAAAATGGCCCAAGAAATGGCAAATCGAGCTTTGGATGTTTTAGAAAAAGAAAATCGCATACGAGAAGAAATTAAAAGAGGTTCTACGCTTTCTGAAGTAGCATATTTAAAGAAATGGGAAAAGCAAAAATGAAATTTTAAAGCCAGAGAGGAGATTCGAACTCCTGTAAATAACTAGCTGTTTATAGACGATCTGCAGGCTATCGCCCAGCCACTAGGCGACTCTGGCACGGGTATTTCTATTCTATTTTCTCAGTGTTGAAAAAGCATCATAACATTTTAAATTTATGCTAAAAATCTCGTAAATAAGGTTGTTCTTTAAAATCTATTGAAAAGTTTAATTTTTTTTTAAAAATAGATAAATGTAATTAAAATCTTATTAAAAAAGGAAATTTACAGAAGTCGAAATTATTTGAAGAATTTAAAAATTATTTATTGTTATATGGTAATGTATTTATTTAAAAATTTAATAAAGAGAATGATAAATAATGGTTAACCCTAAAGATATTGACTTTTACAGCCTTGGTTTTAATTTTATTGAGACTAAGTCTATGTTTATCTCTGAATATAAAGATGGTCAATGGGATGAAGGGAAAATAATTCCCTTCGGAACAATTCAAATCTCACCAGCTGCATGCGTCATTAATTACGGACAAGGAATATTTGAAGGAATGAAAGCTTTGAAAAGTAAAAATGGTGAACTTCTCTTATTCCGTCCAGAAGAGAATGGAAAAAGGCTTAATAAAAGTTCTGAGCGTATTTTAATGCCTTCTTACGATGTAAGTAAATTTGTCGAAGCAGTAAAAATAGTCGTGAAAGAAAATCAGGAGTATGTACCTCCATACGATAGTGGAGGGGCTTTGTATATTCGACCTATACTATTCGGTAGTGGGCCAGTACTAGGAGTTGGTCCAGCAGAGGAGTATACTTTGATAATTTACACCTGTCCAGTTGGTCCGTATTTTCCCGAGGGTTTTCAAGGTATAAATTTAGAAATCTCAAAAAAATATACGAGAGCAGCTCCTGGTGGTACAGGTTACGCTAAAACAATCTCAAACTACGCAGGATCTATGAAACCTGCTAAAGAAACTAAGAAAAAGGGATTTGCTCAAATTTTATATCTAGATGCGATAAACCTAGAATTTATAGAGGAGGTAGGAACTGCAAATTTCTTCGCAATGATTAATGGCAATTTAGCTACTCCTCAAATAACGGGAACGATTTTAGAAGGAATTACCAGAAAATCTATCCTTGAATTAGCCGCAAAGAAATTGAATTTAGGTGTGGAAGAGAGGGATATTTCGTATAAAGAACTATTTACCGAATCATGTACTGAAGTATTTTGTAGTGGAACAGCCGCAGTTGTCACTCCTATAAGTTCTGTAGCGATAGATGAGCAAAAACGAGTATTTAACGATGGTAAACCTGGTGAAATTACCACCATAATCTACGAATTGCTGACAGGAATTCAACGGTTAGATCTTGAAGATGATTTCGGGTGGGTAGTCCCGGTCTCATAAATCCTTTCTCCTTAAATCAACATTTTTTGTAAAATCTATGAAAAAAAAGTTACATTTGATAATAGGATTATCTCTTATTACTAACATTACTTTATTTATATTTTCCTTCCTATTTTTTCTAAACATTCTTCAGCACCCCTCTTTGAGTATATGTGGGAGTGCTTGTGAATATTGGTGGTCGTGGATACTTGATATTCCTCCAGAACCCCCTTGTATTGAGGTATGTATTCAACGAAACGCACTCTATAAACCTTTTTTTGTAGCGGGTTTAATTTTTATGTTATTTACATTATTTGGAGGATTATTTCTAAAATTTGCCACAAAAAGAAGTTAAATACCAATTGATATAAAAAACTATTCGTCTGAATCTGATAAAAGCTTATCAAACCTCTGCGTAAACTGTTTTGCGGGTTTAAACTGTTTGAAAACCCAAATAAATCCCGTTATTCCAATGATCAATGACATAATAATGAAGGGCCAAACGTAAAGTAGTGAAACCCCATTTAATACATAAAAAATTGTTAGGGTAATCATCAAAATAAATATGGTAGATATCGCTATAAGTTTGAAATATAATCCCCCAACTAACCTTATTTGAAGAAAAGAACCTTTCCCTCCAAACTGAGATAAAAACGCTCTTTTAAGAAGCGGTGTATTTTCCTCATTTATTATTTGGTTGAAATTCTGTAATATTTGAAGTAAATTTTTCCCCAGTTTAGTTAGTTCGTAATTTCCATTAGGGTCTTTTTGAACGAAACCTGTTAACAATTTTATGTGATAATTTAGTTTACCTGTGGACACAGTAAAATAATCTAAGAGATTTGTATAACTTAACGGCTTATGTTCGAGAAGTCGCAGAATTTCACGTCTAATTTCATGATTTAAAGCATTTATTATTATATCTTCAGAAGGGATTGACATAATTCATTCTATATTAGCACTCCTTCAATATTAAATATTTAGCCTATTACCAAAAGTAATTTTATTACAAAAATTCTAACTCTCTTTTTCGAGATTTAATTTTACTCCTAACAACAAAATTATATATTCATATATATTTTTATTTGCAGTAAGGTAATATACCGAAATCACCCTTTTTTTATTAAAGATAATGGTTTTTAAATCAAATCGTATCTTTTATCTACTTAAACCTAATAAAGCTGATTAGAAATTTAGTTTAATCTAACAAATGAAAAACTATCTCTTAAATCCCCCAAAATTAGGTTCTGTTAAAAATTATGAAAATATTATATGGAATTAACACGATTGGTCAAGGACATATAAACAGGTCAAGAACAGTAATAGATCAATTAATAGAAGAGGGAAATAGTGTAGATTGTGTGTTTAGCGGACCGCCTCCACCACATTACGCCAAAACCTTAGGCAACAGATGGCTGCATTATAACGGATATGAATTTAAGATTAATGGAGGTAGGTTCGACATCCCCCGAACCGTTTACAAGAATATTAGAAATTGGTTAATTTCTACTCCAAAACATCTCGCAAATGTTACTAGGCTCGTAAAACAAGAAAATTACGACTTAATTATTAATGATTGTGATCCCTACAGTTCCTTTGCAGGTTTCTTGCTCAGGATACCAATTATTGCTTTAGATCATCAACATTCTATAATACACCCTCTTGCGGAAAGACCCCCAGGTAATTTTGTTCAACTTTTTGATACATTTTTCGCATTAACTTGGACCGTACCTTTTTTTTGGCACAGTATTGCTCTGGATTTTGTGGAAAACCCAATTAAGTACAGAAAAGGAACTTTGTTTCCCCTAGTGTGGAAAAGCGAACTTGACGATTACGAGATCTCCGTTGAAAATCATTATTGCGTGTATTTACCCCACTTGCCATTTAAAAAAGTAGTTAAAGTATTTTCCTCTGTACCCGAGGAGAACTTCTATATTTACGGATTAAATCGATCTCAAAAAAAGGAAAATATTAAGTTGTTTCCAACAAGTAGAGATGGTTTCCTTAAATGTCTAGCTTCCTGTAAGGGGGTAATTGCTCACACTGGATTTTCACTAAGTTGGGAGGTATCACTTTTCAGAAAACCATTTTATTCTATCCCATTAACTCACCACTACGAGCAAGAAACTAACGCGTTCAGATTATCTAAATACAAAAGTGCTTATGTTGCAAACGACTTAACGATAAAAGATTTAAAGAAGTTTATACAAAAAGCGGAGAAACAAAATTTTAAAACTCCCAATAGAATTATGGTAGTAAAGCCAAACGCACTTACAAAATACATATATAAAGTAAAAGATACATACCATTCAATATTTCGCTAATATCTCTAGTTTTTTCTTAAGTATTAGCTTTAACAGAAAAAAGAAAATTAGATATCAATTAAGCCCTCTTTATTACTTTAACTAAACCTTTATCTCTTAATCGTTGCATCATTTTTTCAATATCTTCTACATTTTTTTCAGCGATTTTGGCTACTTGTTCTATTGAATTCATGCCATCACATATTCTCAATACTTTATACTCTTCCAAAGATAACATACCCAAATGTACGCTCATTTCTGGAACATCCTTCACCACAATGGGGATTCGAACTTCACCAGAAGGGGCAGCGGTCATAATCTCGTCTAAACTGGGAGAATCACCAAAGAATGATTTAACACCTGTGATGTCGTAATTTTCATTAATATACACATAAACAGTGTGCTCTTCGGTAGAATTGTCATCTGGATCTTCAGGATCGGGATATTTATTGCTGTGCTTATATTCTTTCGTATAAATTCCCATTTGAAGACCGCTTTTAATCTCATCTTTATCGATTTTAAGGGCAACCATATCTCCGCAAATTTCACACCAAGCCCACGCTTCAATCAAATCGAAGTACTTCTTTACTTTATTCTCCGGCAATATTTCTACCTCAATTAAAGTTTAACAGTATATAAGGATATACTTATTGATATAATTGCAATTTATGAAACCAAGTATATATAGTTTTAATCTTTTTTCTGAAATTAAATCAAATAATCTTTTAAATTCAAATTTACAAGAATATGTTTAACATGAGTCCTATCTACCATAATTATCCAAAAGAATTAAAGTTATTACGAATTTTATGATGTAAGTAATTATTTCTAGACCTGAACTTTATGTCGTACAAAAAAAACTTGTGTTTTTCATGCGGTAGACCTATCGCACCTTACGAATCTGCCGTTCATTTTCCATGTCCTCAATGTGGCGATGTTACAATCTGGAGATGTGAACGATGTCGTGATATGGGGAAAGAATATAGATGTTTAAAATGTGATTTTACGGGGCCATAAGCACAAATTAATTTTAAGGCTAATAATTGGAAAAAAAGAGAAAAGGTGGGAAAAATAGGGAAAGAGTTTATAGCCTTGATTGATGTCATACCTGAAGATACAGATATCGACTTTGAAAATTTTATAGATAAACTAAAGAAAGCTTTACCAGATGTATGTCAAATAGAAGCGTATGAAATAATGCCTGTAGCTTTTGGATTGAAAAAAACTCGAGTTAGAGTTAGATATCCAGAAGAATGGGGCGGAACTGATAAAATTGAAGAATTATTTTCTAAGGTCGATGGGATACAAGGCATAGAAGGAATTGCTTTTAGTAAAGCATAATAATACTATTTTAGCATAGAACCATTTTAGATTTCATTAATCTAAGCTCTCTTTTTTAAAAACGGGATTTTTGAATTGCTTTTTTTATATTTACAATCATTTATATCAAATTTTAACCTTAAAATTAAATTAAAAAAAAAGAAAAATAATAGAATTATCCTGTAAATCGTTTTTGAAGGGTCTTTTGATGGAGAGTAAACGCAATTAATAGAGAAACTATGCTAAAAAGTATTAGCATCAAGAAGTCAAAAAGAGTTCCAAATGCACCAAAGGCGCTTGTTTCTCCTAATCCTACATTTACTATATCGATGAAATAAGTTAATGGCGAAATTATCGCTAACGGATTTGAACTAATCGACATGAACAACGGACTAATAAATAACAACGGAAATTTAATCAAAATAGTCATTACCATTGTATCTCCAGGAGATTGGCTCGGGGGAATCGACAATATTAAACTAAGACATCCAAACGAAAAAGCCGCTGCGATTAAACCCCAAATTATTAAGAATAGATTTAAAGAGCTATATGCAGAGAAGAACACGATTCCTAATACAAGAGGAATTGAGGAGAAGGTTACTCCATAAATAAAACCACTCCAAATATTCCCTAATAAAATGGTTCCTATTGTTACTGGACAAGTAATTACTCTTTCGAGGGTTTTTCTCATAGTCTCCCATGGAAAGATTATCGGACCAATTGAAGTCGTTGTTAAAAAAAGTACCATCGCCATCAAACCAGATATTAAATAATTCGGCGGGATGATTCTTCCAATTGTAAAAGCTACGAACAATATTATGGGAAATATTATTCCTTGAATCAACACTGGTGGTTTATTATAGTAGACTTTAAGATCTTTTTTAGTAAGTACAAATGATCTTTTTAACTGAATGATAAAGTGCTTAAGATTTGATTTTGGGGTATTCATACTTTCATTTTGCATTTTTATCACCTCGCTCAATTATTTTTAAGAATGCGTCTTCTAATTTTGGTTGATGTGTGTTTAATTCCTTTATCTCTACATTGTGGGTTTTGAAATAATCTACCAACTCGTAGATTGCCTTAGAAATATCGGTAACTATTATGTGACATCCATGATTCACATCAAGAACTTCCTTCACAGTAGAAAGGCTTTCAATTTCTTGTTTATTCACTCCATTCACAATATAACAATCGATCGCTTGGTACTTTTGAGTTATTCGTTTGAGGTTTTGGGGAGTATCCAAACTATTTATCTTGCCGTGATTAATAATGGCAATTCTGTGGCAGATTTCGTTAGCTACATCCATATCGTGAGTAGTTAAAAAGATAGCCTTACCCATTTCGTTATACTCTTTGATTAACTGCTTAATTATTCGAGACGATTGAACGTCTAATCCCGATGTAGGCTCATCCAAAAACAAAATCTCAGGGTCGTTCATTAAAGACATGCAAAGCAGAAGTCGCTGATTCATCCCTTTTGAATATTTTTTGGCTTTAATTTTGTGTTTTCCAAAAAGTTCAAATTTCTTAAGCAAATTTTCAGCTCTAAGTTTGCGTTCAGCTTTAGGAACGCCATAAAGTTCACCAATGAATAATAAATTCTGTATCCCCGAGAGATCTCCATACACATTCGCCATTTCGGGAACATTCCCAGTTATTTGCTTAATTGCAATTTGATTTTTCCAAGCGTCTAATCCTAATATCTTTATTGATCCCATCGTTGGTTCTAAAACGCCCGTCATTATTCGGATAGTTGTGGTCTTACCTGCTCCATTCGGTCCTAAAAAGCCAAAAATCTCTCCTTTGTCAACGCTAAAACTAATATCGTCGACCGCTTTGATCGTGGAGTTATTATTTCGAATTGGTCGGTTACCCGGATGCATGCCTTTTTTACCTCTTTTTCGATTACCAAAATATTTTGATAAGTTGCTTACTTCGATCGCTTTCATTATTAGCACCTAATTTGATTTTTCTTTCTCTTAAAAAATTAAATTAAAAATTATTACAAAACTTCTACTTTTCGTCATCTAATTCTATGTGCTTCAATAATTCGTTGATTGGTTGGTCTCCATGGCACTTTATGATTTGATTCAATGTGCAACCATTTGGGTGTTGTTGTTTGATCTCGGGCTGTGTACAATCGCATTCTTCATTTTTCAATTTCATAGTATTACCTCCTTGAATTTTATTTAATGTTTTCCTAAATTTTTCTTTGTTATAATTTATTGAAAATAGGCACTTTTTCTACTCTCTGCTTTCTGTTTGGTTAAACCAAGTCGCTTAAAAGTTTTTTCGTACATTCTAGGGATTTCATTGATTTGGATAACGCTTTCAGGACACGAAATTACGCAGTGCAAACATATAATACATTTTTCCTTATCAGTTTCTCCCGTATCTGCGTTAAAAGCGTTAGTTGGGCATTCTTCTTCGCAAATTCTACATAGACTACACTCTTTTCCTTTCCTCGAAGGAAATTGAGAGAACAGAGTGTATCGGTGTCTCGAAATATACTCCAGTTTTTCGTCACTGATATTTTGTTTATTAAAATTTACTACTTCCTCAACTCCGTTCTCAATTTTTTCTGAAATTAAAACCGCGTATTCTTTTGCAACTTCCTTATCCTCGTCATTCGGTCTACTTTCGAGTAAATCCCACCCTCCAATATTGTATGTGTGTTTTGCTAAAAATTCAGCAGATGCGATTACGTAAAATCCTTGTTGCCTTAAAATCTCAATCGTATCGTAATGAGCAACGCCGATCGATATGCCACCATAAGTGAAAAATGTGAAACACCCCCGATTATCTCCGTTTAGCGTTTTTAACCAGTCTCTCGTGACTTTTGGAATTCTCCACGCATAAACCGGAAATCCAAAAATAATAAAGCTATACCCCTCAATTTCAAATCTGGTATTTCTAGCGGTATGAGAAGTGATGTTAATTAGATCAATTTTGTAATTTTTCTTTTCTAATTGTTCTTTGATGATAGAAGCGATTTTAGCAGTGTTTCCTGTACCAGAAAAGAAAAATAATCCTATTTTCATTGTTTTTACCTTAATTGAACTATCATAATATTAGTTAAGCAATTCATTTAACTAAACGATAGATTTAAGTAAATGGATCACTTAATTATATTTAAATCTTTCTTTTCTTTGTATTTAATTATAAGAATTAACCAAATATTGATTTTATGACGAAAGAAATAAGACTTCGCGATATTGAGGATTATCTTAAAGCACTTCATTGTCGTATACGCTGGGATATCATTGAGATATTGCGAGATGGTCCAAAAAGTTCTGACGAAATATTTAATAGATTAGTTAGTAACGAAGAAAACAATCCAAACTCGCAAAAACCGAATTGTGAGGGACAATGTTTAGAGGGAAAAGGAAAGGATATAAAAAAACCCACACTTTATTACCATCTTCGCGAGCTTGAGGCGGTTGGAATTATTAGCGTTGACCAGTTAAAACCTAGCGAGCACGGCAGAGCGCCAGAGAAGGTGTGGAAACTAAACACAGAGAAGTTAATAATAAATCTTAAATGATGTTTTATGTACTAAAGATATTCGCTTCAACTATTTTCAAAAGCGATTGTCCAAGGTCTAGTTTTACATTTTCTTGATGAGATCGTTCTACATCAATATCATATGTTTTAAATTAACTTTTATCGTTTTAACTTTGTTACCGTACAGATCAACCCCACTTAAATGTTTAAGAGCATCTAACGGAGTAATATCCGTTATTTGGTTGTTTTGAAGGTAAAGACATCTCAAATTTTCCAATCCTTGAATCTCTGTTATCTCATTCCTATCGAGATTAATTTGTATTAGATGTTTCAACTTATCGATTCCTTCTAACTGGAAAATGGATTGGATACCTAAATTGTTTAATTCTAACTTATTATTTTTTACAAAATACTTTTTCCCTTCGTACAGAACGTATTGTTCGTCGTTCGTTGGTAATTATTAATTTGGTTTACATTTTAAATAAAAGGAGGGCAGTAATTTATAGTTTTACTTTAGTTTTCCAATAGTGGCGGTGATGGAGACTGCCGATATACTAGCGTAAAATCCCATTAGGAAAACTAACTGCTGAACGATTAAAAGAGTTAAATAAAGATGTTATAAAGATAATGAACTTTCAACAAAATTAACAGAGTTATTTAATAGAAATTTAGGTGAAATGAAAAAACATCAACTTCCACCTAATTAAATATCTAAGGAGTCTTATCCAAGATTTGGACATATCGATGGATGATCTATTTTTAATTGTATTAATATCGATTTTCGTTAATGACATAATGGTAATGCATACTCCACACTTTACCTCTTATTGCTTCAAATAAATCCTGAAAATTATTTTTTTCAAATGGATAAAATCTGATATTTCCATCAATGAGTCCGTCTATTTGAAGCTGAGATAATGATTTTATAGACTTCCCCTCTTCGGCTTTTACTTCAAAAAATACAATTGTTTTAAAAGATATTCTTGAAGCATTTCGGATAACATATTCAAGTTCGACTGTAAGGCCTCCTTGTTTACCTTTAAAAGTGATAATAAATAGATTAATATCTGAAAAGTCTAAACATTCGATACTTTTATTTCTTATTGAAAGATTGTCAGAGTTTGGATATTCTTCGACTAGCCAAGTTTCTTCATATCCATCTTCTTGTAAACTTTTTTTTATTTTTCTTAAAAATCTCTTTTCCCCAGGAGGATAATAAGCACCAAATATAATTAGTTTGCATATAGACTTTTTATCAGAAACTCTTATGATTTTATTAGTTATAAATTCTTCAAACTTGTCTTTTAGACTCATTTTTAACTCCTAATAGTTTTTAAATAAATTTTTATTTATTAAAAATAATTATATAATTTTACTAACTTAAGTAGATTTTTACTAACATTTATATATCTTAATTTATCTGTATTAATTGGTGATGAAGATAATATTAGAAGAAATAAAAAAAATAGAAAGTAAAGAATTCCCACCTGAAATTAATAGAGTTCTAACTGCTCTCTCTCAAAAAAATAGACAAAACATAGTCATATTTCTTCTTCACAATAATAAAATGTCCTTTTCTGACTTAATGAAATATACGAATTTAAAATCGAGTACACTCAGCTTTCATTTAAAAAAACTAATGCATGCAAGTTTAATCGACAATTTCTATATTAAATCAGGCTCTTCGGATAGGGCATATTCATATTATGAATTAACTGAGTTTTGTAAGGATTTTTTAGAAAGTTTTAGGCTTAAGTAAATTATTTTCTATATTTAACTTATTTTTTTATAACCAGATTAGCTGTTCAAATGCTTCAAACTTGCTAACAAAGTAAATTTCTAGTAAGATCCAAAATTGCTGAGATTATAGGAAGAATTCATAGTCTAATCAATTCTTTATAATTACATTCTAGAGTTTTGCAAATAAATTAATAAAAATAAAGTAAGTGATTAAATGGATTTAACAAAAAATTGAGAAGAGTCATAAACAAACCTACGTTTATTACCACCTTCGCGAACTTGAGTCGGTGGGAATTATCAAAGTTGCTCTATTAAAGCCCGGCGAACACGGCAGAGCACCAGAGAAAGTGTGGAAGTTGAATACGGAGAAGTTAATTATTAATCTCAAATGATTCAAAACTGTTGTTCCTTATTAAAGAAAAAATATTAAACCTTAGCTTTGTTTTAACAACTGATCTCTTTTTAAGAGCAACTTATGAACGCATGGAATTGAACTGAGATCAATTTTATCTTTATAATGATTCTCGAAATTTTCGACAATCCTATTAGCTTCTTCTAAATTGCCTGAGGATGTTAATTTATCAAACATAGTATTGAGTCCTTGACAATTTTGCTCAACCTCTAGAAGCAAATCCGATTTTCGTCCCCCTTCTTTACTGATAACACTTCCACGAATTTGTGTGCTATCCTCACTTATTTGTTTCTCAGTTATGTAATTTATCCAAATTTTTGCTTCTGCATTTAGAAGATTCTCGACTTCGGGAATAGTACTGAAGAACGGATAATTCTCGTACTTCTGTACAAATTCCATGATGAATTTATGCGCCTTTTCGATACTGTTTTCAGCAATGAGCTTTTTAAAGAAAAAATTAGATAATTCCGCGCTTTCTTTTATTTCCTTTCTAATTTTAAGTTTTTCTTCAGATTCTTCTTCATATATTCTTACGCTTCTTTCTGATTCAGAGCTTTCTTCTTTTAGTTGTTTTTCTGTAATGTAATTTATCCAAATTTTAGCGTCTTTCATAACTAAATCGTTAACTTCGGGAAGGTCGCTGAACTCTGGGTAATTCTCGCAATAATTAGTAAAATCTTCAATTAATTTGTGCGCGCTTTCGATTTTGTTTTCAGTTACAAAGGAATTGTACCTTTTACTAACGGTTTTAAATCTTTTAGCAAACTCTTTTTTTTCTCTTTCTTTTTCGGTTTCTTGGTTTGCCCGTTTAATGAAGTCTTCTTCCTCTGCTACGATAGAAGACATTTCGTATTTGTTCGCCAAGTCAATAATTTCTTCAGATTTCTTTACCGCTTCTAGGTAATTTTTTATCGTTATTAGACTCTGTTTCTGCATTTTTAAGTCGTCAATCATCTCAAGGACATCCAATTTACTTAAAGGTTTCTCAACCGTTTGATTAGTGGTATCCTCAGATTTTTTCCTCTTTTTATCCTTCTTTTTCTTAGATTTATCGCTCAAATTACCCTCAAATCTAAATCATTAATGTGTAGTAACATCTCCAAGTATACTCACTATATTTATACTAGTTGCCCTTTAAATCTTTTATTATTCCAATAGGCTGGTAAGAAAATCTCAAACTATTCTCTTAAACAATTTATCTAAATCTTTGAAGGAGATAAACTTTAATGTGGGCCGTCCATGAGCACAATGATATGGATCTTTACATTTAGATAATTGAAAGAGCAAATTCTTAATTTGACGGATAGTGAGTTTTTCTCCTCCCCTAATGCTTCGGTGACAAGCTAAATAATTAAAAATTTCTTTTTTCTTTTCAGAAAAGGAAGAATCTTTACCAATTTCAGACAAATCTGATATTATCTCTGTAATTAACTCGATGCTAATTACTTTTTTAAATATGGTGGGCACCGCTTTTAGGAGGAAATCGTTTCCCCCAAAGAATTCAAGCTCAAATCCGAGTTTATTAATATCGTTTAAATATTCGAGAACGAAAAATTTGGTGCTTGGGGATAATTTTAACAACAAAGGTGAGATCAATTGTTGTTTAAACGATTGTTCGCGCTCGTACAAATCTTGAAAAAACTCTTTATTTATTCTTTCTGAAGCAGCATGCTGATCTAATATGTATATCCCTGGAACGCCGTCGTTGCTTATCCCCTCGAGTACGATGTAAACGTGGTTACTTAATTGACCTGTTTCGGCCAATAACCTAATACTTGGAAAATTGTCTGCTTTTACAACGCTTTCTCTTATTACCGAGTCTAGTATCTCGGTCTGGCTAGCGTTAATATCGTCCAATTTTAATTGGACACCATTGTTGGCAGCACTAATTGCTTTTTCTTCGATAGAATTCTCAACGATTTCCCTTGCCTGCTGAAAATTTGTTTCGTAATTTGAGTTCTCTGTCGAATCCGCATCTTTTAGCGAGTCGTAACTCTCTCTTTCCTTCACTAAAAACTCTTTAATATTGGTTGAAAGATACTTCTCTTCTTCCTGGATAAATTTCGTTTCTATAAACTCTCTAACGATACGGTACAATTTATTAGAAATGTATTCCTCGTCCTCAAATCTGATCTCTAATTTTTTCGGGTGGACGTTAAAATCCACGATAGACGGGTTTAAATCGAGAAATAAGACAAAAAAAGGATGCATTCCAACCATTAGCATATCTTTGTAAGCTTCGAAAACGGCGTTAAACACAAGATCGCTAACTAAATATCGCCTATTGATAAAAAAACTCGAATCTTTCCGACTTTTTTTGGAAATAGACGGATGACCAAGCAATCCGTATACTTTAAACTCATCGCCATCACTCTCGTAATTGATAACTTCGCATTTTTTCGCAACATTTTTGCCGTACAAGTGGAAAACCACTGTTTTGAGTTCATTAGTAGAAGGCGAATTAAGAACTGTGAGGGTATTGTGGATATACATGAAGTGAATTTCTGGATACGCTAAAGAGTAGCGTTGGATAATGTCAGTTATGTGAGCCAATTCCGTGTAATCTTTTTTTAAGAACTTTTTTCTAGCGGGAATGTTAAAAAACAGATTTTTAACTATAATAGATGTGCCTTTTTCGCAAGATATTTCGGTTCTTTCACGAACGATCCCTCCTTTCAGTAGCAACTTTACTCCGTGTAAATTGTCTGGGGTTCTTGAATTCAACTCAATTACACTCACGGCAGCTATACTAGCTAAAGCTTCTCCTCTGAATCCCAATGTCGATAAATTGTCAAGATCCTCGACACATCGAATCTTACTGCTGGTATGTCGTTCGAAGGCGATTTCAATGTCTTCGGGAAAAATTCCACTTCCATCGTCTATGACCTGAATTGATTCCTTTCCCGCTTGTTTAACAATTACTTTTATTTCTCGCGCTCCAGCGTCTATACTATTTTCTATAAGCTCTTTTACAACATTTGCTGGACGATCGACTACTTCTCCGGCCGCAATCTTTTCGGAGCCTTTAATTTTTTTAATTTTTCTTCGAGTCACTCCCACTCACTTTCTTAGTCACATACTCATTTGTCAAGTTCGAGTAATATTATAATTTATAGTTCAAATAATTATCATCCTAATTTATGTAGCTACAGTTCAATATTAAATAATAATATTCATCCATCTAAATAGTAAAATTCATTATTATAGAAGTTAAACTCATTGGTCCTTATTATAACATTCTAGTTATTTATAAATAATTGGTATTTTTTGCAAAATTCCAAAATTTATTCCAACTATCAACCTTTCCCAAGGAGGAAAGGCCAGCTCTAAGGTTATCAGGCTGTTCGCTCGTTACCGAGTTCAAGACATGCTTCATTTGCAATGTTTTTTTCATTACATTAGAAGTCTTGAAGGAAGTAATCCCGCTATGCTTGAAAAAATCGTGAAGTTTTGCCCAATCACGGTAGGGACTGCTTGGTTTCAAACGGAGCTTTATCGCGTCCCCGAATTGGGCAAGCAACCACTTGTAAAGGGCCGGTAGCTTTTCCTCAAACTTCAAACCTTTTCGAGCAATTACATAACTTGCTAACACATGATTAGATAAGTTATATAATCGTGAATATTTATATCTACCAATTAAAGATGTGTATGCTGGATGTATTCTTTTGATGGAAATGCCGTGTTTAAGACACTTTCGTTCCAATATTTCTAAAACCGAAGTTTTAAAATTACTCAACTTTCTATTTCGTTTTTTCCCATAGGAAAATTCTTGCTTAAAAGAAAGATCTTCAATAACTAACCCTTTCTTCTTATTTAGGCAATAGTTTATAACTATATCCATTTTATAGCTAATATAATCCCAACGCTTATATTTACGATAAGAATGTAAATTTCTAAAATGAATTTCATGATAACTCTTAAAATTTCCATTTATATCCACATTACTAAGAGAGACAAAGTTGTAGTTCATATCAAGTCCAATTGCCCCATTTTCAAATCCATATTTTGGTTCTAAATCAGAAGCATCAAAGGTAATATGGGCAAAATATCTTAATTCTCCTTTAATATATCGTCTTATTACTTCCACAGTATATAATTCTAAATTAAGAATCCGCTCAAACCATCCTTCTTGTTTAGTATTAACTGAAAATGGAATATACAACCACTTTTTCCCTTTTTTTTTTGAAAATATGTGAATTTTTAAAGTCATATCTGGTAAAACTTTTATATTAAGATTAATCCCCTGTTTCTTACCTATGCAACAAAAAGAAGAGTCCCTTCTGAATCTATATTCTTCTCTGCTAACTTTTCTTATTATACGATCACGGAACAATCTATTCGTTCCAAACACAATAGGCTTGAAAGATAAGGTATTTAATGTCTGTTGGACCGAGGAGAGATGAGAGTACAAACCTTTTAGATGCCTATCTTTTTTGTCTTCTTCTTTTATCTGCTTAATCTTTGTACTAATTGATATAATTTTACTCTTTAAATAGGCTACACGCTTTTGATACCAGGTCTGTTGCTGGTTTATTTTTGTCTCGTTTTCCTTTAAGATACTATTCACATAAGGGTTGTTATGACAAAATTCCATTAATTGTGGTTGTACTATTTTCCATTTCTCTCTTTGAGTATAATCAGTATCCTTTAATTTTAAGAGAAGTGTATAGCCTTTTCGTTTTACCTTATTATATATGGTGAAGATTTCGCTTAATCTAGTTTCCTGTGAATTTGTTGGATACAACTGAAATTTAATAGTTTGTATCAAGAATCTAGAGTTAAAATTTTTTCCTTTAGGTTTAATTTCTATGTAATATACTCACACTAAAATAAAAATCTATGGAGAGAAAAAACTTTTGGATTTGTATCTTAATATATAAGCTGTTTTAGGATAATGGTTCCAAATTTAGATTTTTCCATCATTTATAAGCTTTCCAGGATCTACCACCGATTAATAAATTTAAATGAATGACTCAAACATCACTTAGAAAAAATTGCTACTTAAATTTTAATATCATGCAGTATATCGACTATCATATAGCATGGCTGAAGCTAAAGATAACGAGGCTAGCGAAGCAGTCTTTAAGAGAATAAATGGGAGTACATCGAGAGAACAAGAAGAAGAACACGCTCTTTATCCTAAAATCTTTATGCTATGCTTCTTATTTGGAACAATAATACTTATTACCTTCCGGATTCTAATCAGTTCGTTTGAACTGCCGGAATTAATCGAGAATAGTAAAGACATAGATTTTTTTATTTTATACGAAGGATTTTGGCAAAATGGCTTGTTAAATTTTTACAATCCGGTTGATCTTCCCGATTACATTCCAGATTGGCCTCCCTATTATTTTTACCATTGGTACTTTATTTTTTTTCCCGTCGCAATCGTTCCATATGAAGTAGGCATATATATCTGGGATATCTTGCGACTTTTAACGTGTTCTTATATTTCTATCAAAACTCCAAAGTGTATTAAAAGTGGAATTGACGGAAAATTGTTATTAATGTGTGTGTTGATAGGATTTTTCATTGATGGTTGGTTTAATAACATAAATTTCCTGATTCTTTTTTTCCTTTTTCTTTCTTATATATCGCTAGAAAGTAATAAAATTTGGCTAAGTGGGATTTTTTTTAGTTTATCTCTCTTAAAAATTAATTCTCTAATCTATATTGTTGTTCTATTATTAACCAAAAAAATTAATAGGAAGAATTTCGTAAAGTTCGTTATCCCGACCATCATTCTTATCCTTCCATATTTAATTTTCCCAGAGTTCTTCCTGTCAATGATAAATAACTGGGGATTCAGCGACAATCGAATTCAAGGGCTTTTCTTGCTTGACTCAATCACCTGGAAAGCTTTACAACCCTCTCATTTGATGTTTTTAAGTTTTTGTATTATCGTATTTATCGTCAATCTTAAAAATAAAAAAACAAGAAGAATCCTTCGAGTAATGATTTTTGTGATTTTAGGGGGCTACTACATTTACTTATATTTCACGGCTTTTTTTATTCCTTACGGGTTCATTTAACTCGTTTTAGATATCCTTTCCTTTAAATCCATTAGGAATCTCATCGCGTCTATCGGAGTAATTGATTTGATATTCATTTGCTTGAACTCATCTATTAACAACTTTACTTCTTCGCTTACTGTGCTTTCATTTATTACAATTGGTTTAAAGAGCGAAGTTTGCACTATCTTTTTTTGTTGTTTTTCGGTATCTTTGTCAAAAGAACTTCTCTTTTCCGCAATTTCGGTTTTTAAGGATTCAATACTACTTTTTTGCTTGTCTAGTTCCTCATTTACCGCGCTTAACTTCTCCTCATAAGCTAAAAGTTCCTTTTGTTTCAACTCAATTTGAGAATTTAAAGCGGACATTGATTTCCTTTTTTGTTGTATTAAAACATCGTAGTATTTATCTTTATGATTCTTATTTTCGCTCTGAGTCTTGATCATGTCCCTAAATGGATCGTTTTTATCGATTTCTTCTAAAATTTCGAAAGCTCTTACAATAACGTCGTCGGGAATACCAGCTAACTTTGCAACGTGAATTCCGTAAGATTTATCCGTACTTCCTGGCTTTAATTTGCGAACGAAATAAATTGATCCGTCCTCGTTTTCAATTATATCGAGATGATAATTTTTCACTCTTGGTAACTCTATCTCTGTTAACTGATGAAAATGCGTGCTAAACAAAGTCTTGGCTTTTATATCATGCAATTTCTCCAAAGTAGCAAGCGCTATACTTTGGCCATCACTAGTACTGGTACCCCTTCCTAATTCATCAATAATTACTAAGCTCTTTTCGGTTGCGTAATTCAAAATCTGAGCTGTTTCTGACATTTCAATCATGAAGGTGCTTAATTTTCTAGCAAGGTCGTCTGAAGCTCCAATTCTCGTAAAAATTTGATCGAGTACTCCTATTTTTGCCGAGTTAGCTGGAACAAAGCACCCCATTTGGGCTATTAGACAAATTAACGCCACCTGTCTTAGATATGTGCTCTTTCCCGCCATGTTGGGACCAGTTATAATTCGTATTTGCTCTGTTTCCGTGTCCAAATCGCAATCGTTAGGAACGAACTTTTCCGTTATTTGTAATTGTTCAACGACGGGGTGTCTTCCGCTTCTTATCGCAATTGCGCTCGTATTATTCACTTCGGGCCTTGAATAATTATAAAGCTCTGAAATTTCTGCGAAACAAGCTAAAACATCGATTTCTGCAATAGTATTAGCAGTTTTAATTATCTCTTGCGTGTGAACTATAACTTGATCCCTAATTTCGCAAAAGAGCCCGTATTCTAATTCGTTTATTTCTTCTTCGGCTTTTACAATCTTATTCTCCAACTCTTTTAACTCGGAAGATGTGAATCTCTTTGCGTTTTTAAGAGTTTGACGTTCGATATACTCTTCAGGAAGGCGTGGTAAGGATTTCAGGGTATTTTTAGTAATTTGTATATAGTACCCTAATATGTTGTTAAATCCAATTTTTAGTCCCGAATTTATATTTAGTTTGTTTCTTTGCGCTGTTTCGTATTCTAAAATGTATCTCTTTCCATTTTTAATGAGATCTCTTAACTCATCAACGTTCTTGTTGTATTCATCTCTAATTAAGTTTCCATCTTTCAAATTAGATGAGGGGTTTTCCAAAATGGAGTTATATATAAGAGTGCGTATATTTTGAAAACTGTTTATTTTCTCAATTGAAAGATAACTACTACCATCGAGAAGGTTTTTTAATAAATCCTTTATTTTAGGTATTTTTTCTAATGAATTTCTAATATTCACAAGATCTCTGGCGTTAGAACGATCTAAGTAGTTTAATCTGTTAATAAATCTGATTAAATCTCCAAATTCTTTTAATACATCTCTCAAATCGGATCTTAAAATAACGTTGTTTTTTAAATCCTCTACAATATCTAATCTATTACATATTTTCTCAATATTGGTCAATGGATTTAGAATCGTTTTTTTAAGTAATCGTGAACCCATCGGAGTGTGAGTGTGGTTAAATATCGAAAATAGAGTTGACTCTTTACCCCTCTCCCGTAAAGAATGAATTAGTTCCAAATTCCTTTGAGTAATGTAATCAATGTGAAGCGTTTCCTTTTGCTTTAAAAGTTGAATCGAATATATGTTCGGTATTAAGGACCTTTGAGTTTCATTTAGAAAATACAACAACCCTCCTGCAGCCCTTATAGCAAGTGGAGCTTCTTCTAATCCAAAGCCTCTCAAGTTTGAGACTTTGAATTGTTTAGTTAACAAAGAATAACTTTCACTGTAATTAAACGCAAAATCATCGTAAACTTTCACTATCGCATTAGTTAGATCGCTAATCAGTAGAAAGAGACGCTCATCCTTCTTCAAATCTGCCGGAATAATCAATTCAATAGGATCGTATTCCGAGAATACGCTTAACAATTTCTCAACGGGATCTTTGTTTTCAGCATAAGTAAGTTCTATTGTTAGGAACTCCCCAGTCGATATATCTGAAAACGCAACTCCAAAACCCGTTTTTTCTCGAATTAAAGCAGCTATAAAATTATTACTGTTAGTGTTTAACATTTCCGATTCGACAACTGTTCCCGGGGTAAGAATTCTAACAACACCTCGTTTGACTATTCTCCCTTTTACAGTTGTAGGATCTTCTAATTGATCAACTACGACTACAGTTTGTCCCAAATTCACGAGGTTTTTTAGATAATTATTAGCGTGATAGGGAATACCCGCAAGAGGATAGGATTCGTTACCAATTTTTCTTTTGGTAAGAGTTATACCTAATAATTTTGATATTCTTTCAGCATCGCTGTAAAAGAATTCATAAAAGTCTCCCATACGATACGCTAATAAGTGCTCAGGATATTGCTTTTTTACAGAGTACCAATGCTTTATCATCGGTGTTAGTTTCTTTTCGTCAAGGGTTTCAAGAGACATGGCAATTAAGAGTAAACATTAATATTGTTTTAAAGTTCTTTATTTTAAGAACTTCAATTAAAAAATAATACTTTTTATTACAATTTTAATAATCAATTTAAAGAATTTAAATTAAAACTCTCTGTCTTTTACGGTTATTAGGAAAAGATGTGTTTTTACTAGAGGATAGAATATAGTTAAAGACTAATATGTAATAACTACAATATTAGAATTAGTGAGAGCTTGTTGATTTTATTGCAGATTTGCGAAAACTCGCGTTTATTTTCTATATCCTGTACGACGAGCTGCGATTTGTCCTACTTTTCTCCCGGGAGGCGCATTTCTTGAAATTGTAGTGGGTTTATGAGGCGATTGATGCGCCCCTCCACCAAAAGGATGTGAGGCAGCGTTCATTGTAACTCCTCTAACTACAGGCCATTTTTTTGCTTTAGATTGCAAGGAGTAATACCTATTACCCGCTTTTAAAAATGGTTTGTCGGTTCGACCTCCCCCCGCAACGACTCCTATTGTACACAAGCATTTATCGTTAATCCATTTTGTTTTCTTTGACCGGAAAAGTAATTGAACCTTATTTCCGGATCTATTGCGAACAATTGCTGCTATCCCGCTGCTGCGAGCGAATTTACCGCCATCTTGGGGAATTGATTCAATATTGAATACTAAAGTTCCAATTGGAATTTCTTTCAGAGGTAAAATGTTTCCAACTTTAATTTCACCCTTTCGCGCTTGAATGAATTCATCTCCTTCATAGATCCCTTCCGGAGGCAACCATAACTTCTTTTCTCCGTCTTCGTAGACAATTTTTGCCACAGGAGCGCCTCTTCCAGGCGCATGTAAAAATTCCACTACTTTAAATCTAAGTTCATGCTCGTGATCTTTTAGAGCTCTGTACTTGATCAACCCAGCGTGTCGGTGACTTGGTGAACGAGACCAAAGATTTCCATGTCCTTTTCTCTGGGCGAGTATTCGTTTTCCCATACTGAATCACATTATTAGTAATTAGGAGATGTAATAGTAGAAACTATAAATTTTTTACCAAAATTACAAAGTCCCTTCCTTTAGTAACTGATCGATATTATAGTTGAATGCAATGGGAATTTCTCTAGATAAGAATTCTCCTGCAATATTTGTCAACATTAACTCCTTCACTTCATTCTCTTCATTTACATGTCCTAAAACCCATCCCATTTTGACGTAAGCTACCTCGGGAAGCAAATTTCTCATAGCTATAACTCCTAAATTTTGAAGTTCTCGGCCTGTTGAATACACATTCATTCCTACAAATCCGTGTAGTGTTTGAGTTGTCATTACAACTGTCAATCCCTCCTGAATAGCTCTCTCTATCGAGTGGTACATATGGGTTCCTACGTGGCCTAATCCCGTACCTGCTAATACTATTCCTTTATATCCGTTATCTATATAGAAGTCAATTAATTCATTTTCTACTCCTGGATAAAAATAAATCAAAGCTATTTTCTTCTCAAATTTAGTCGAAGCAACAGTTTTTTTGTTGTTTCTTCTATTGTATTCGCTTTTAAACAATTTTACTCTGCGGTTTCTTACCATACCGAGAGGGATATCATCGATTGTTCTAAAAGTACTCCTAACTGAAGAATGCATTTTACGTACTAGACACCCTCGATGAATGAGACCATAATCATGGGATTTAGAACCAAGCATCGTAACTGTTATCTCTGCAATATCCGATGAAGCAACTACTGCTGCGTTAATTAAATTTAAAGCTGCGTCCGAAGATGGGCGATCTGAACTTCTCTGGCTACCAGTCAAAACTACTGGAATTGAAAGATCTTTAAGCATAAATGATAACGCAGCAGCGGTAAAAGACATAGTATCTGTACCATGGCCGATAATAATACCCTCAATCCCAGTATTACTGTCTTTTTGAATTCTTTCAGCAAGTTGTTGCCAATATTCAGATTTCATATTTTCAGAAAGGATTTCAAAGATAACTTCGCACTCAAGATTACAGATTTCAGCTAATTCTGGTACTGAACTGAATAGTTCACTTGGAGTAAATGAAGGTATTACCGCTCCTGTGGTGTAATCAAGCCTTGAAGCTACAGTTCCTCCTGTTCCCAGTAACTTTATCGCAGGTAATTCTTTATTAATGGGAAATTTCTTTTCGGGAATCGCATATTTAGCTTCCTTCTTGCCAATCTTAACTAATTTTTCAATTTTGTTAACATCAATTCCAATATTATAGTTATTATCCAACTTTATCTCGATGTAATTTGGCTTAGCGTATTCATTTCTCGGCAATATTATCCCTTCGAGTTCTGTGTCCTTCGTAGTAATTTTTATAATGTCCCAAATTTGAAGATTATTCTTTTCTAAAATTTCCTTAGCTTTTTCTTTATAGCCCTTTAATTGGTTTGACATTTAGTTCATCTCTTTCAATTTTACAGATAAAATTCTTTTCAATTCTTTAGAAACAATAGCACCATCAATACTACCTTTAACTTGCTTCATAATCTCTCCCATAAGAGGTCCCATTGCGTGCATTTGTTTATTTTGGACTAGTTGAATATTCTTTTCGACTATATCTACTATAGTGAGTTTTAAATCGTCTAAGGATATATGCTCAATATTCAAATCTTTTATAATTTCTTCGATTTTTGAAGAGGGGTTATCCGCTTTTATAATCATGATTTCTTCTATGATTTCTTTGCTAATCCTCCCTTGCTTTAATTCAAAGAAAATTTTTTTAAAATCTTCACTTTTAATGTTATCTATTGCTTTCCCTTCTCTTCTTAACGCCGTAGTAGTCTCTAATAATGTTGTTAATATTAGAGAGGGATTTTTAGGATAAACTTTGGTGATATCTTCAAACAACTTTAATTTTTGTTCAAAAATTAAATCTTTTATTAAACGAGGTTCTACTTTAAATTTTTTGGAATAATTTTCTATTATTTCCCATGGATAGGGTGGTAATGTCTTTTTGATTTGTTCTACTTGTTGTTCCTTAATTATTATCGCTGGAGTATCTGTATCTGGATAAAGACGCGCTCCCCCGTGTAATTCTCTCAAAAATTCGGTGTTACCAGATTCAAGTGCCCTTCTCGTTTCTGGGGGGACTCCTTCAAAAGCTTGCTTTACTCTATCAATCACAACTTTTAGGGCTTTATGCGCTTTCGTTATATTACCCAGAACCAACACAAAACAATCGTTTTCTTCTTGGTTTAATTCTCGCTTCAACATTGAAATTTCTTTTTGCGAAAAGTTATGCTTTCTTAGATCCTCATCAGAATGAATGATCCCTTGTAGCCCTGATATAGATTTCACTTTACTTGACACCTCAGTACCAAATCTATAGTTTTTAGACAGTTCCAACCCAAATATATCTCTAAATCCTTTAAAATTAATCCCCACGACTTCTTCTTTCTTCTTTAAACCTTTTTGTATGAATTTTGCCTTAGTATTTTTAAGAATAGTCGATAATTCCATGATTTTTCCGTGAAAGTCGTTTAGATTTATTTTTCTGGCTATTATCTCCTGTTTGATGTTAATCAACCCTAACTGTCTTTTTATCTCGTTGTCAATTAGTAGCGGAATCCAATCGAGTTTTTGTACTCCCTTTATTTCTACTCTCGTTCCTTTTTTAATACTTACATTTATGTCCTGTCTGATTGAACCTAAAACTCGCTTTACATTTGATGACCATAAAAGTAATCCAATTCTTTCTGCGCAATCTCTGCATTCTAAAGGGTGATTTATGTCTGGTTTTGTTGTTACTTCAACTAGGGGAATTCCAAGCCGATCAAGGCGATAAAAATTTGTTTTATTTTGTGTTTTACTTTTTCTGCACGCGTCTTCTTCTAAACTTAAAATATCAATTCCGATACTTTTTTTATTTTCGAGTAAAATGGAACCATCTGTTCCAAGAATCATAGTTCTCTGAAATCCGCATGGAACACTACCGTCAAGATAGTTTTTTCTACATACATGCATTTCCTCGATGATATTGACATTTAACATCAACGCTATCTCAATTGCAACAGAGATTGCTTCTGGATTACACTCATAAGGAGGGGAATCATCTAACTCATAGGTACAAATTACATCGTTATAACCTTCATAAATTATATCTATGTCTTTTTCGTATTCGGTTAGCATAGCTTTGTCAAAAGTGCCCAACTCTCCCAAAACAGGTCTCATAGTACGGCTGACTGAGAAGTCGGGTTTTCTTTTACCTTGAAGCGTGCTAGGACATCTACAAAATAATTTTTGTTTTGTGTCTAATTGCTGATGGATTTCTAATCCACATTTAAGCCCCAATTTATCATAATCAAATTCTTCCATACTTGTAACACATAATCATGAATTCATTTTATAATTAAATAAGTTTGGAGACATATGGCCCATCCCGAAAATATCCACCAAGTTGATAAAACCAATCTCTCGCACCGATTCCACTGATTACGGAAATTTTTTTCGCATCAAATTCTTCCGATGCGATTTTTTCAGCAATACCCATTAATTTTTTTCCATACCCTCTGTGCTGTAATTGGTTTTCGCTTCGGGGACTTCCTGCTTTTACTACCAACTCTCCAACCACTCTAATTTCTCTTACAATTACCGTCTTATTATCGTTTAATTCGGGTCTATGAGCAAATTCTGAGGGTTTTCTTAATCGCAAGTATCCTACTAAAAAATTGTCTTGGTCATTTTCGTATGATAAAAATATTTCTTTGCCCATAGATGCCTCGTAATCCTCACGATGTAAACTAACATCATTAAAATTAATTTCTGGTTTTCTGCGACGTTTTATTCCGTATTCTCGGCACCTTATACAGTTACATTTTAGATTTAATTCATCCAATCGTATTTTGACTAATTGTCGCAAATTACTTTTCTTACATCCACCTTCTATTAAATAAGCGGGAATATCCCGCATTACTCTTTGTATTCTAATGTACGATGGTATACTTACTTTTGCTTCAACTAATAGATCTATTAGCTCATTTAGATTATAAGGTTTATAATATCCTTTAAACCATAAATCGTATAATTTTGTGCCTTTAATAACGAGACAGGGATAAATCTTTAACATATCCGGGCGATAATTTGAATTTGAGAACAATTCCTTAAACATTTTAGAATCCAAATCCAAATCCGAACCAGGGAGGTTTGGCATTATGTGTGAGTTAACCTTTAGACCCGCGTCTTTTGCTATCCTTATCGCCTCTAGCGAGTCTTTTACCGTGTGACCGCGATTAATAATTTTATATATCTCATCGTAAATAGTTTGAATTCCAATTTCTACTCTAGTAGTACCATAGTTCAGCATTTTGTCAACATGCTCCTCTTTGCAGTAATCAGGTCTGGTCTCAATTGTTAATCCGATTAGCCTTCTCTTAGAAATTTCCGCTTCTTTTTTAGCTTGTTCTAAAGTAAATACATTTTTGTTGATAATCCCTTCGATAGCACCCTTTATGAATTCTCTCTGATAGCTCTCGTCTGCTGCCAAAAAACATCCCCCCATAACAACACACTCAATTTTATCCACGTCATGTCCTATAGCTTCGAGATCGTCAATCCTACTTTGTACTTGTCTGAAGGCGTCATAATCACAGTAAATTGAGCGCATAGCAGCAGGTTCTTTTCCTGTGTATGATTGAGCAACTTTTTCTCCAGGTTGTGAATTAACTCCTGGACAATATATGCAAGATCCTGGACATTTAAGGGGTTTTGTCATTATTGCGATAACAGATACCCCTGAAAGAGATCTCGTGGTTCTTCTTTTAAACACCCTTTTTATAAGTTCTTTTTCATCAGCTAAAGCATATTCGATTATTTTCGCATTTTTTATAACAGAATTGAAATTATATTTTTTGGCAATTTTACCTTTTAAGCTGGTTATTCTATTTCGAGAAATAGATGGATTCTTGATTATATAAGAGATAATCTCTCGAGAAATTTGTTTTTCCTTGGATGCGAACTTTTCTAAGTTATTTTCCATACTAGCTATAAGAATAGTATCTTGACTAATATCTACTTATTAAAAAATCAAGGTGTCTTTTGTTTTTTTTGAATTACTTAAAAGAATAAAACTTATTGAAGAAAAAAAATCAACCAAAAATTACTTTTTAGTTGTTAAATCCTTAATTATTTTATAAAGTTCAAGCCAAAATGTCGATATAAAAGCAACTAATAAAATAAACAACCACTCTATTAAACCAAGTGGGGATATATTGAACACTGACTGCAGCGGTGGAATATACATTATGACAAAAAGCGTTGCGACGACAGAAACACCCCAGATAACCATCATCTTATTGGAAAAGAAACCAATCTTGTATAGTGGGTCGCTTATTGTTCTCATATTAAGTGCTAAAAATATGTGACCAATCATCCATGAAGTAAATGCCATAGTTCGCGCTCCTCGTACGCCTTGGGAGAGAGACACGAAATATACCACTAAAACTCCAACTATTAGGCAAACTCCTCCAACAATTATTTTTACTATTACATTAAAACTTATGAATTTCTCTTTTGGGTCTCTTGGAGGTATTTTCATAACATCGCTCTCGCTTGGCTCCACTACAAAGGTTACAGATGCAGCCAGATCCATAAATAGTTCTAAAAGTATGATTTGAATCGGCGTAAATGGTAACTCAATATTGACTAAGACTGGCAGGAGAAAAATTATTATCAGGGCTAATTTAACGGCTAGGTAGTATTTAACCCCCTTTTTGAGGTTTTCATATAACTTTCTACCCTGTTCTATAGCTATCGATATAGAAGAGAAATTATCATCCAGTAAAATCATATCTGATGCTTCTCTTGCAACATCCGTTCCGCTCATACCCATAGCAACCCCGATATCTGCCACTCTAAGAGCAGGGGCATCGTTAATTCCATCGCCTGTAACTGCTACCCGTTCGCCGTTTTCCTTTAACGCTTTAACGATTCTTAATTTATGTTCGGGTGTAGCTCTGGCGACGATTGAAACCTCATTCATTTTTTCCTGCAGGTTTTCATCAGAAAGTGCTTCGACTTCTTTTCCAGTTATAATGTGATCATTTTCGATTCCTACCTTTTTTGCTATACTTTTAGCTGTAATTGCATAATCTCCCGTAATCATTTTGATTTTTATTCCGGCTTGATTAGTGCGCAATATTGCATCCCTTACTTCCAGACGGGGAGGATCAACAAAACCAACTAATCCTATAAACTTTAAACCGATTTCTAATTCTGGATCACACTGTTTTAAACCCTGTAATTCCTTATATGCGAACGCTATTACGCGCAATCCTTCATTAGCCATTTCGTTGGTTATTTTTAAAATATCTTCCTTTAAACCTTGCGTTATATCCTGCTCGGTTTGATTTATCAGTATCTTACTAGTTCGATTCAATAGCGATTCAGTAGCCCCTTTAACGTAAAGATAAAATTTTGTCTCTTTCGAATATATTTGCGACATAAGCATTCTATGATTATCAAACGAGCATTCATCTATTAATTGATACTGTGAATGAATTGTATCATAATCAATATTCTTTTTTTTTGCAGCTTTAATCAATGCTATTTCCATAGGATCTCCTATATAGGGCGTATCCTTGGATTGCGACTTAATTAAGACATCATTTAAGAGTACACCTATATTTAATAAGAATTCTAAGTTTTTAGTAGGTGATATTTTCTCAAAGTTTTGCAAAGTAGTATCCATATAAATCTGGCTAACTTCCATTTTATTCTCCGTTAGCGTCCCAGTTTTGTCAGTAGCGATGGTAGTAACACTTCCAAGTGTTTCGGTGGTTCTAAGGTTTTTTACTAAAATTTTTTGTCTGGTCAATACATATGCTCCTAACGCTAAAACAACCATAATTACAATAGGCAATTCCTCCGGGATAGTTGCAAAAGACAAACTTAACCCCGTGAGAATCATCTCAATTAGATCTTGACCCTGAAAAATACCAATTATGGGAATTAAAATGCAAAATGTTAAGGCAACAAATACTAAGTACTGAGATAATTGCTTCATAGCTCTCTGCAGGGTTGTTTTTGGATCCTTTAATGCTTTGGTTAATCCTGCGATTTTACCTAGTTCTGTATCCATACTAATCGAAGTTACCACGGCTTTTCCCTTCCCTCGAGTAACCGTGGTTCCAGCGAATACCATATTTGTCTTTTCCATTAAATCGGTATCCTTTTCCAAAACAGAGCCCGAATTTTTTCCTATAGGGATAGATTCTCCTGTTAAGGCAGACTCGTTTAATTGTAATCCAAATGATTCTAATAACCTAGCATCAGTCGGAACTTTTTGACCAATTTTGAGCATTAAAATATCCCCTGGTACCAGCAATTCAGGCTTAATTTCTTCAATCTGCGCTTCCCTTAATACTGTGGTGGTTGGAGCTGCGAGTTGTTTCAATGACGCTATGGTTTTTTTAGCTCTAAATTCGTTATATATTTCAACAAATACCAATGTTGCTATAATTGCAAATATTGTTATTCCATCGAAGATGGTGTTGTCTCTGATTATACCAAAAATAGTATATATAACGCCCACAACTAATAGCAGTAGGATCATTGGTTCTACTACTTCATGTTTAAATACTTTAACGAAACTAACACGCTTTTCTTCAACTAAAAGGTTTTTACCAAATTGTTCGGTACGCCTTTTAGCTTCCTCAAACGATAATCCATTATTTTTGTTTACTTCTAACGCTTCAAGTATCTCCTTATTGCTTTTAGACCAAGGTTCATCAATCAGTTCCATATTAAACTCATAAATCTCGAATTTTCAATTACATTTGTAAGTTTTGTGCAAAATTTTTATATCACAGAGATGAAAAATTATTTTAAAAAGACTCAACTTATTTTTTAAGTTTACCAGTATAAACTATATAATATAATTTATAAGAACAAGATGTTAGAGGGTTGAATTTAGTCTAGTATTATTTTTTTCCCTGTAAAATCTCTCTTAAATTTACCGAAATCTTCCATTTGACGTAGTGTTTCAGAACTAAAGACGGGACCGTCTTTACAAACTAGTAAACCAAGAGGATCAATGGCACACAATCCGCATAGACCACAACCACATCTCATAACACGTTCTAAACTTGCTTGTAACGCAATTTTTCGTTTTTCACATAGTTCAAATACTTGATAAATCATTTTTTCGGGCCCACAGGTATAAACTAATAGATTTTCAGTATTAGCGTGGTTTTCTTTTAACAATAAAGATTTAAATAGTTCAGGAGCCAAAGCTGCCATCCCAATACTCCCATCATCTGTACAATAGGTGCTACTCGTAAGTTTGGCATTCATTTTATCAAAAGTACTTCTAAATATTAGTTCACCTTTATTTTTCGCTCCTTGAATGATAGAAATAGGTTGGTTTTTCTTTAATAATTGTAAAGCTAAAAACTTCAAAGGCGCCATCCCAATGCTCCCTCCAACTAAAAAACATTTTGTAAGAGAATTTTCGGGAAGGATAAACCAGTTACCCAGCGGACCGCGTATTCCAATATAGTCTCCAACCCTTAATTCATAAATTGCTTTTGTACACTCACCAACTTTTTTAACAGTAATGCTCCAATTTCCATTCTTATCAACTCCTGATATAGACATCGGCACTTCATCTACCCCAGGCACCCATACCATAATAAATTGTCCCGGTTTAGGAACGGTATAATTAATGGAATCAACATCTTTAGCGTTAAAAGTCAATGTAATTACATCAGGACATTCCTCTATTATTTCTACCACTCTCACGGTTTTAATTGCATTTTTACTAACAATCAGGCACCTCCTGAACTTTAAATTTGTGAGCTAAACCTATCAATTGAGAGATTGTATCAAATTTGCGTTCTTTTAAAAATACTTCTAAACCGCTTAAAATTTCATCTATAACTCCCGTACCACGATACAGGACTGTTCCAATTTGTACTGCTGATGCTCCCGCTAAGAAAAATTCGATTGCATCTTTCCAATGAAATACACCACCACATCCTATAATAGGAATATCGAGTAACTTGTATAAATCATAAACTTTCTTGACAGCGATAGGATGAATTGCCTTCCCTGAAAGTCCTCCACTTCCGTGGGATAATATTGGTTTAAATGTATTTATATCAATCGTCATTGCTGCAACGGTGTTAATAGCCACTACCGCACTTGCTCCCGCCCGTTGAGCTGATAATGCGATTTTTCTAATTTCTGTTACATTAGGATTTAACTTTACAAATAAGGGAACTTCAATTGCCTTCGAAATTTGCTTTACTAAGGAATAGGTTAAATTTTCGTCGACACCAATGCAAGAGACTTCCGCGTGAGGACACGATATGTTTAATTCAATTGCATCTGCCCCCGCTTGGACCGCTTTGACTGCTACATCTTCGTAAGAATCAAATGAATCCCCAAATACACTGACAATTAGCGGAATTTTTTCCTCTTTTGCCTTTCTAATCTCCGATATAAAGTTATCTATACCTGGATTTCCTAAACCAACGCTATTTAAAAATGTGTCTTCGTATATTTCAACAATCGAGGGATTTTTATATCCGATTCTTGGGTATGGACCTATTGATTTTGTCGTAACCGCTCCCATTCCCGCTTCTATTACTCGAAGCATCGAAGAATATGATACTCCCAAAATACCTGATGCTAATATTAGTGGAGATTTTAGCTTCAATCCCGCAAGAGAGATATCTAGCATTTCGCGTTCTTAATCTCTTATTTTATGAATATTTTAAGGAAATTAAAATATCTTTGTAAGATAGAAATAATTTCTTTTTAAATTTTAATTTCAAACCACATTGGTTGAAAACTTTATCAAAAAACACCAAGGTTTACCTCCTTTAAAATCAAGAACCACTCATGGTAAAAAAACTAAAAATGCTTATTACAATTTGCAAATTAGACATAATTATATATTGTTGAATCTCTTTTGATTACAACTAACGAAAATAATAGAGTTGATGTTTAAATTATGAAATGTTTTGTTGTGGATTCTCCTTTAGGTGTATTTACATTTGATGAAAACGAGGTAATTGTAAATTATTTTAGTTCTAATAATAACATAAATGAGATTGAAGAGTTTTATTTCCAAATTGAAAATAAAAAACTAACTGAAAACTATAAAAAAATAATTTCAGAATTAACGATTGCTGGTTATAATCAATTTATTTATGACAATAAAGAATTAAAAAAATTAAGTCGAACCTTAATAGGTGTGGATTCTAATTATGCTCCTTTTTCTGAGGAGATAAAAAATTTTAGGACAAATGTAATCGTCAAATTACACGAAATTGGAATAGAAATCAGTCAGGATGAGTTAATAAGAACTTATAAGAGCGTTAGTGAATCTATTATAAAAAACAAAATTAGGAAATACCACTCTAAAATAGACCTTATAATTTCTCAAGTAGTAGAAAGTTTAGAAAGTATAAAAAAAACCTTAAGCCTTTTTTCTATGAGATTACGCGAATGGTACGCAATGCATTTTCCCGAGTTAACCGATGATATTATCTTAGACGATTTAGTGTTTGTAGAAATGATTAAAAAGTTTGGAAAAAGGACCAACTACTCACAAGATACTCTTGAAATAGAATTCCATTTAGATTCATCTGTGTCTGAGAATATTGTTAGTAGCACATATGATTCCATGGGAGCTGAAATAGACATACCTATAATCCAACAATTTGCGTCCGAAATTCTATCTTTAGATAAATTTAGAGAAAGTCTTGAGGTTTATCTTGATAATTTAATGCAAAAGTTAGCTCCAAATATTAAGGCAGTCATTGGTAGTTTAATTGGAGCAAAATTAATAGCTAAAGCGGGTAATTTGAAGAAACTAGCTTATTTACCGGCTTCAAGAATCCAACTACTTGGTGCTGAAAAAGCACTCTATAGATTTTTGAGAAAAGGTGATAAAATACCAAAGCATGGATTAATTTTTCAATGGAATCAAATCAGAAGCAGTCCACCTAAATTACGGGGAAAAATAGCAAGGCTAGTGGCAGGGAAAATCGGAATTGACGCTAAAGTGGATTATTTTTCTGGTGATTTTATCGGGGCGGATTTAGCGAACGAAATTCAAGATAAAATAATGAATTTACAAGAAAGAGAAACAGAATAGAAAAAACTTGATAAATATGAAGTCTAACGGATTAAGAAGACACCCAAAATTTCCTAATTTATACATACTTGGTTTAAAACAGAATCCAAAATACCTCACTAAGAATCTAATTCCCGGAACAAGAGTTTATGGGGAAAAAAATTTGAAAATAGATAACGATGAATTTAGAGTATGGGACCCTCACAAAAGCAAATTAGCAGCAATAATTCATAGAAGAGCGACTCAATTACAGTTAAACAGGAAGATGAATTGTTTATATTTAGGAGCATCGACTGTCACTACTATATCTCACCTTTCTGATATACTAGATAAAGGTGTAATTTATGGTGTAGAATTTTCTGAGCGTAGTATGAGACAGTTAATTCAAAACACCAAATCAAGGCCAAATATCGTCCCAATTTTAGCCGATGCTAGGTATCCGGATTCCTACTTGAAATTCATTTTTACTGATATCGACTTAATTTATCAGGATATCGCTCAACCAAACCAATCAGAGATAGCTCTTTTAAATTCAAAATATTATTTAAAGAAAGAGGGAACTTTAATTATTGCAATTAAATCGCAATCTATAAGTAGCGTACAAAAATCTAAGGAAATATACAAGAATGAGAGAAAAATACTTAAGCAGGGAGGATTTAAGATATTAGAGTCTATTAACATTCAAAAGTACGCTGCAAATCATATAGTCTTCATTGCTAGAAAAGATTTAAGTTGAGATCAGTCGATTAACTCTTATGGAAAAATTCTGTGATCTTTCGGTTATCTAACTCTACTCGCATCATTCTTTTTGTAGTTTCCCAGCTTTTTCGTACAAATTCAGGAACTTTTTTATATTTTTCTATGTAATTTCTTAGATAACTTACCGACTTTATATCGGAAGGATAACCAGAACCGATATCTCCATACTTTTCAGATAATAGGGCAATTGCCTCGTCTCTTTTAACTTTTGCGATTATCGAAGCTGCTGATACAATTGGATAAAGAACATCTGCTTTATGTTTAGAAATTAAATGTTTCGGATTGAAGCTTAACCTATATTTAATGTTTAATGTAAATCTTGATTCATTGACATCTGCGGCATCAATGAATACTTTTGTTGGCTTAAGCAAATTTAGGATTTGTGCCATTTTTATGACTTCCAACTTATTTAAATTTAAGTTATTACTCACCCTCTTATCGATTTCCTTAGGCGTTATTTCAAGAACTTTCATTGAATAGCAATGTTCTATTATTTTCAAAGCAAGTTCATTACGCTTTTTACTGGATAGCTTTTTAGAGTCCTTAACTCCTATTTTTTTTAAATAGTCTGCTTTACTATCTAGAAAACAAACACCACATATAACTAGTGGACCAAAAACACTACCCCTTCCTGCCTCGTCGATACCACAAATGAGATTCAAGTTATGTTCGACCTGAATCTTGGATTAAATTTATAAACTCGTTTTCGTCATCTAGTTTTTCCAATTTTCTTAATCGGACTATAGGAATATTGAGTTGTCTCACTTTTGGAGGGATTTTTAACTCATCGTCTACAATTAGAAGAACTTTCCTTCTTAAAAGCTCGGTAAATTTATTTAACAAATTATATTGGGATTCCGTGAACTTAGAGGTTTTTTCCGAAACATTGGAAAATATTGGATATATTGAATTTTTCCCCCCAGATAATCCAGAATAAAGTGTAAGTTTAAATGGAATTTGTCCCTTCTTATACCAGTAAGAAGATACTCCTAATTCCTCAAATAAATCCCTAAGGTGCGATTCATAGGAGCTTAATTCTTCAATATTGAAAACATCTTTATGATTAACGCTAAATTTAATATTCCATTCAAAAACATTAATTTTCCTAAGTAGAGATTTGTTTTCGAGGAGGTCAAGGATTTTTAAAGCAACTGCTTCCGAAGGACGAAGACATTCGTTTTCATACGAACACACCGTTCTTTTGGTAACACCTAACTTCTCAGAAAGTTCTTTCCTAGAAAAGTTTTTCTTCTCTCTTAGAACTTTCATAAGATTTCCATCAAGAAATACAACCCCTCCTCCTCGTCGAGCAAGGATATGAGGATAAAGATTTTTTTTTAATATATGTCTTAAAGTGTTTAATGTTATGAACGGTAATTCTTCTCGTATGTAAATTGTATCATCTTCCAAATTCTGATATCGATTTTTTATCCCAATAAGGATCGGTTTAGAATTTAACAAAGATGAAAGAGCCTTGATATGCCCTATAAAATCACTACTCAAGTTATCAATATTTTGGAAAACTTTTACAGTAAATAACTGATCGTTCTTTTTAGCAAAAATATCGAAACAAAATCTATTTGTTTTTTGGATCTGTTCACTAAAATTTATAGTTTCGAAATCGGCTGCTTTGAAAAGCGCATTTATGTTATTTACAAATTCGTTAATCATTCCCATAAATTTAAAAAAAGTTTTTGATAAAAAATTTTTCTGTTTACGTACAATTTAGTCATATTATTTTTGGAAATTGGTGTGTTACTTTTAATTTTTCCAAGCAGAGAAGCTATTTACTTGTAAACTTGAGGATGTCAGCATCAGTGATTATACCAATAAATTTTCTGTTTTCTTTTACTAGAACTGCTGAATAATTAATTAATAAATTAGAAATACTTTTAATACTCCAATCAGGTTCTATTTCGGGAAAGGATAATTCTAGAATATGAGATATATTAACATTAATTAATTCTGGATTTTTTATGATGTATTTCTGTATCTTTTTAGAGGTTATACTTCCTATATTTTGATCTTTATCTAATACTGGTAGCTGAGAAATCTTATTTTCGTTCATTAACTTAACCGCATCATTTAAGGTTGAATTTGGTGTAATAGAAAGAATTTTAATAGTCATAACGTCCTTAGCTGTAGTCTTCGACTTTTTATGTTTCATTTTTTCATTTTCCAAAAAGTCAAATATCAGTTTTATTTTAGAATAGGGAGGGTCCATCGTACCATTTTCAATGCGAGAAATAGTAGATTGTGATATATTAAGGATTTCTCCTAAATTTTTTTGACTTATATTTAATTTTTGTCTAAGATGTTTAATTTCGGATAACTCTGGTAACATAAAGTGTCATAAAAATTAGAGTATTGTGCATAAATTATGATTCTGCAGCATAAAACCTTTTGCAATTATTTAAAATCAATTATTAATTTTAAAACATACTTAAAAAGGTTATTTATAAGATTAAAAATTGGTAAAACTCTATGATAAAAATTAATCATTTGGATCTAAAACATGCTGTAGAGTACTCTGATTTTCCAGAGATTTGCGAACGGAAAGGCGTAGGTCATCCAGATAGTGTCTGTGATGCTATAGCAGATGCCTGTTCTCGAACATTATGCAATTATTATCTTAAAAAATATGATAGAGTGTATCATCATAATGTAGATAAGGCAGCTCTAGTTGGTGGCACAGCTAAACCAGAATTTGGAGGAGGTATGATAATACAACCCCAATATTTTCTAATTGTTGGAAGAGCTATAAATCAAATATTATTAGAATGTGGTGATGGAAGCAATAAATTAGATTATATTCCCGTAGCGACTCTGTGTCTCGACACTTCACGAAAAGTAATGGGGAGTATTTTTAGAAACCTTGATCTTTCTAGCGATATTCAGTTTGATTATGCAGTTCGACCTGGTTCTATTGATTTAACGGGAGTGTTCGATGAATCACACCATAGCGAAGATGTCCCTCTCGCAAACGATACAAGTTTTGGTGTGGGTTATGCTCCATATTCAGATGCCGAAAAGATAACCCTTGAAGCAGAGAAATTGTTAAATTCCGACAAATTTAAGGATGAATGTAAAGCTTCTGGCGAAGATATTAAAGTAATGACTGAGCGCGTAGGTAACAAAATTGGTATTACAATCGCAGCTGCAATGATTAGTAAATATATCAATGATATCGATGAGTATGTTAATTACAAAAATCAAATGAAAGATGCGGTATTAGATTTAGCAGCTAAAACTATTCCTGACCGAGAAGTAACTGTTGAGGTTAATGTGGCCGACATTATTGAAAAGAATTTGATATATATGACTATTACAGGAACAAGTGCTGAAAGTGGAGATGATGGAGAGGTAGGCAGAGGAAATAGAGCTAATGGATTAATAACTCCATGTAGAACGATGAGTTTGGAAGCTGTATGCGGAAAGAACCCAATAAACCATGTTGGAAAGATTTACAATATCCTAGCAACAAATATCGCGAGAGAAATTTTCGATAGAGGTCAAGGTGATATTGTAGAGGCTCATGTTAAACTATTATCCCAAATAGGGAGACCTATTAACGATCCTTGGGTAAATTCTGTTACATTAATCCCAGCAGAAAATGTTAATTATGCTAGTATCGAAAAAATAGCAGATGAAGTTTGTCAAGAGCTTTTAACTAAAGAAAGTTTAATTTCTTTAAGAAAAAGGTTAATTGAAGGAAAGGAACAAGTTTTTTAGGCGAACTACTCTTTTTTTAATTTAATTTTTTTTTAATCTTTTTTTAAAACTCTTTAAACTCAATGTTATATAGTTATTAAAAAAGTCATAAAAATCATAGAAATTTATAATTATATAGAAAAAATTCGGTAGCATCAATATGAGTTTGGATAAGTGGTTGAATAAAGAAGAACTAAAAGAAAAAAATTCTAAGAGTCCTACGATAGATAGAAAACCAGTAAAAAAAGATCTTAAAATAACAGAAAAACCACAAAAAAAAGAAAACACAATAAAAAAATATCAACTAAAATGCCAAACTAAGAAATGCAATTTCCAAAAAATTCTTGTTAAGAAAATCTTAACAAACAAGGATATCACGTGTCCTAAATGTAAATCAGAGATGCAAGTTGTTAAAACAACATAAACGGCTTTGAAAAAGTACTAGAAAATCATGACTTATTTATTGATTAACTTTGATTCACAATGAGGGCAATAAATTTTCTTTTTTGAATATTTAATCGCAAGGTAAATAAAGAAACCTAAGCCCCAGGTTAGAAAAATCATAAAGCAAAGTAGCTCGTGATATATATGCTTGAAGTTAAGCCGAGATGGAATGACTAAACGTTCGCACACTTCGCAATATACCTTATCTTCTTTCATTTTTTTGATTTACGAGCTAATTGTTATAAATTTATCTTACTTATTCCTTATCCTTTTTTTTGGTCAATAAGTCCCAAGTGCTTTTTACGCCCATTTTATTTAATTTTTTTCTCTCGTCGTCTATTTCCTCATCATTTTCGTTTTCTTCTGTCATAGAAAATCTTCACCAATTTTTTTAATAATTATTAGGGTACAAATGGAGATTCAACTTGTTTTTTATCGATTTATCCCATTTTAGTTTAATAGTTCAAAAATATGATTAAATTATATTTTTTACAAATAATAATTTAAGTCTTGAACTTATTTTTTGATATAAAGAATTTTTGAAATTTTAAATTTTTATCTGGAATAATGAAATGTTATCATTGTGGAGAATCACATGAAAATCTTAAAACATGTCCTAATTGTCACAAAGAATATTGTACTTACCACATTAATCCGATCGATCATAATTGCGACTTTGTAATCCATAACGAAAATATCGAGTTATATCAGGGTGATTTTCATATTAATCAGTATGAGGGCGATTCTGATATTAGAGTAATAAGTAGCCAAAACTACCTACAATCAGAAAAGTTTGAGCCTATATATGACGAAACTTACACATGGTATCGAGAAGAGACCAGTATTCCGCAGAATGCGTTTTCTCCCGATTCGGGAATCAACTTTAAGGGTATTCTACTTCCTTATAAGTCTGAGTCAATTCACTTTATAGTAGGAGCTTTACTTATATACATAATTGGTTTCATAACTTTTTTTGATACCAACTTAATCCAACTTGGATATGGATGGTCAATTTTTTTATTATCTGGATTTTATGCAATTGCCTTTTTATTTCACGAATTAGGGCATCGTCAAGTTGCTAAGCATTACGGCATGCAAACCAAATTTAGGTTACTCACGCTTGGAATGGTGCTAACTATTTTTAGCTTGATAACTGGTACTTTAACCTTATTTTTTAATACAATTCCCATACCAACTCTCGCACTTCCAGGAGCAGTCGTGGTGTTGGGAATGGATAAAGTAGATCGTAAATCTGGAGTATGCAAAGTCGCAGGTCCTTTTGTAAACTTAATTTTAGGCGCCATTTTGCTGATAATCTCCTTTCTTGTACCCATAGCACCTCTAAATCTATTTTTAGGTGTTGCAGCAAGTTTAAATTATACTTTAGGATTATTTAATATGATTCCTATAGGTATACTTGATGGCAAAACTATTTTAAAATGGAATAAGAAAGTTTATTTATTAATATTTGGTGCCCTCACGATTTTAATAGTAATTACTAACATCAATGTCTATTTTCCTGCTCTCTCTTTATATTATTTATAAATTTCATTTATTATCCTTACTTTAAATCAATTAAATTATAATAATGATAAAATATTTAGAGTTGGTTTCATATATTTACTAGAAGAATTGAGTGAACTAAATAAATAGCCAAATTATCTTATTGGAGCTATTAATTGTCAAAACTGTAATCCAAATATAATTATAAACTATTTTAAAATTGTTACGAGAATAATGCCATATTGCGAAAACTGTGGAACCGAAATCGGCTTTTTACCTTTTAAATGTAAATATTGTGGGGGCATATTTTGTAAAAAACACCGTTTACCAGAAAATCATGAGTGTTCATTCGAATTAAAACACAGTCCTGTCGTACCCACCTCAACAAGAATTGATCGCACAAAATATCAAGATTACAAACCTATTGAAACGCCACTTTCTCAAGACTCTTATACAAGTCAAGCAAAAGATGTAAAAAAGTACCTCAAACGTCAAGAAAAGCGACAAAAGAGAATCGCAAAAAGAGCCAGAACTGGAATAGATTACAGACGCTCTCCTAGCTATACTATTTACCTTTTTTTAGCTATATTTATCACTTCGATTGTCGGTTTATTTATACCCCAGTTTATAGGTTTTAGCATAGCTGGAATAGTTTCTTTTTATTTTTGGACTCTAATAACCTCTCTATTCTTTGTTAATGACGGTTTCTTAGGTCTTATCTTTTTATTCATCTTCTTCATATTTTTCATCTACATAGGCAAGATGTTGGATCTTGCATATGGGCGAAAATTTATAATTAAATTATACGTAGTTTGTGCGGTGTTTACAGGTTTTACCTTTGTTCTATTAAGATTTTTGATAATTCCCCTTGTGCCACTAAATATAGCTATTCCGTTTGGATTTGCAACAGGCGGATTACTTGGGATATTTGCGTTTATCATTTACCCCAACTATAATAAACAAATGACCTTTTTCATGTATTTTTTACCAATCCGATTAAAAGGCAAATATATCCTCTTGGTATTAGTTCTCTTTCGCCTGGCTCCTGCGGTTTTCTTCTATCTTTTTACTTTTAATGTTGTTTACTTTATTCTTTACCTACCTGATCTTGGAGGATTAGTGGGTGCATATTTAGTATTTTATAATAAAGCTCGCTTTTAAAATAAAAATGAATTATAAACACATGAAATAAATTAGATATGCCAGAAAAAGAAAAGAGTTCTTCAATAATTATAGAATTAAACAGTGATCTAATAAGAAAAAACGATCTTTTGGCTGAAAATAACAACCAAATATTAAAAAACTATAATATAAAAGTAATAGAAATTGTAGGAGCCATTGGAGCGGGAAAAACTGCAATATTAGAATGTTTAGTAAAGCTTCTTGGACAGAAATACCCAATTCTTGTAATTAACGGAGATGTAACTACAAGAATCGATGCGAGTCGAATCGAAACACTAGGGGTGGAAACTGTGCAAATTAATACAGGGCGAGAATGTTCGTTGAACGCCTATCACATAAACCAAGTAATAAAAAATAAAAACTTAGATGATTATTGTGATGGAATACTCTTTATTGAGAATGTCGGTAATTTAATTTGTCCATCTGATTTCATTCTAGGAGCTGATTTAAGAATTATGGTTGTATCCATTACGGAAGGAGAATGGGTAATTGAAAAACATCCATTATTAGCTAAAATGGCTCAAATAATCGTAATTAATAAAATAGATTTATTAGATGTAGTGCCAACAAATATTAAGAAAATGAAACGTGACGCTTACGAAATAAATCCAAACGCTAGGGTGTTAACCACAAGCGCATTTAATGAGGATTCAATTAAGCAACTATCCCAGATTATAGGGCTTTAAACCAAAACTAAGAAATTTAAGACATGAAAATAATTATTAATATAATAGCCTTCAAAAAAAAACGTGATAAGCAATTTACAGACAGTATAATACCGAGCTTCAAACTCTCTTAGATAAAATTGTAAAAGTTTATCTTGATAATGATAAATTTATGGTAGGTCAGCTTAAAGGCTTAAATGAAAATGGAGATTTGATCTTAATTAATGTAAAAAACGAGAAGAATAAGCCCTTCCCTAAAATGCTAATTAGAAGTTCATACTATAACTTTGTCACTGTTGAAGAAGAACCTTTTCCAATGCAGGCACTAGCGGATCGAATAGCTACGATTTTTTCTAAAGGTCATGTGAATTATATTGAGGAACAAAATTTAATTTCAATATTAAATGGCAAAATATTAGTCGACGAAAATGGAGTGCGAGGAAGTGGGCCTTCTGCTGAGAGAGTTAAAAAGGTCGTTGAGCAATTTAAGATGGATCTTGAGTCTCCTTGAATAAAAATAAATTAAAGCACTAAACTTTTATTTTTCCTCTAAAATATTTAATAACGAGTCTAATTTTAGATCGTTAATTACATTTTTCATGACAGCCTTTCCTAATGGTGTAAGTCTAATTACTTCATATCCTTCAATGTCTAATTTGCGAATATAATCTAATTGAATCAACTTTTCTACATCGCTTTCCCACATATCTGATACAATCGATTTTAGATCTTCAATCCTAAGATTATCGTCTAATTCTTTAGATAAAGCTAGAATAAGACTTAATACGCCATATTGACTGGATGTTAAATCATCGCTTATTCCTTCGGTTGTTAGTATGTAATAGGTATGTTCAAGGAATTTAGTTTTAACTAAATCAAAACCAAGATTTTTTAAATTTTCATAAACCAGACTAATGACTGTATTGAAATCCTGCTCACCTGCTAAAGTGATTAAATCATTTTCCATAATCATTTTTTGGCGACTAGTGAGAATCACTCTTGATATACTTTTAACAGTGTTGCTGAGATCTATATCTTCCATATTTCACATCTTTTTTTCATTTATTTCAATAATTTTAACGTTTTCAATTTTATTGCTTGGTAAAAATGAGGAAATTATAAATATTAACCTATATTGACTGTATTTTTCATCTTTTTGGAAGAACTCTGATATTTTTTTAATGGCACGGAATATTGAACCTTTTTTGTTAAAAATCACAGGTAACCTCAAGTTAAAAAATACAATATCGTATTTTTTTATCGTAATTTGATACCCAATATAAAATGCAATCAGGAAAAATACTTTTTCAGGAGTAGTTAGACTTTCAAATTCTATAATTTCCTTATTCGTTCTGAAAAAATGTATTAAAATCATAATTTCATTAGCATCTTCATTTAAAACTAAATCAAAATTACACTTTAAATTAATCAAAAACAAGAAATCATTAGTGTTACTTTCAAGATCTCTCAAAAATGACTCGATTTGTATAAATTGTTCAGTAGAGGCTATAATTTCATCGTAGTTTTTGTCTATTGAATCATTACTTAGCAAATTTTCTATACCGCTATCCAGATTTGTAAGAGTTTTATTTAATGTTTCCAAAGCGTTGGTGTGACCATTCTGGAATTTTTGTTTTGAATGCTTTATTCGATTTATACCAGCATCTAATGCTTTTAACTCCTCTTTTACTTCATTTTCACTTCTAGATGAAAAGAATGTCAGATCTTCCCCCTCTTTTATATCAAATCCTTTATTTTCTTGAAGGATTTGTTTTATCTCGTTTTTGAGGAGACCGATTTTTTCCTCATCTTGTTGAACAATTTTATTTAATCTTGAGTAATCTTCATTTAATTTATTGAAATTTGAAAGAAACGCCTTGTATTCCTTATTTTTGGTTTCAATCTGCTTAGTAATTTTTTTTATTTGATATTGGTACTCCTTGGCATCTTTTTGAAGGTTTTTAATATTTTTGGATTGTGAACGAGAATTAGGATTCTCACTTTCCAAATCTATTACGATTTTGTTGATTTGATCAAAAGCATCTTTCTTTCTTCTATTCAAATCTTCTATTTCTGCTTTTAATTGATTGATTTTATCAGATTTTTCGTCATTTTTAGATTTAAGATGAAGAAAATCTTTACTTAGAAAATTTAACTCTTTTTTATGTTTTTCCAAATCTATTTCTAACTTTCGTAATAAATCCTTTTTAGCGTTAAATTCGGCGTTTTTTGACTTTAACTTTATAAATTCCCCCTCTTTAATTAAATGGTTCTTTCTTCTTACGAGAGATTTATATTTAATGTAATTTAATGTATCGTGTAATACATCTATATACAATTTTGAAAGATTAAAAATTTGAGTGGTAAAATCTGAAATATTATCAAGATGATTGGGAAGATCTTTCGATAATTTCAAATTTTCATATGCATTCGATGATTTTGCAACATTATCTAATAAAATCTCCAATGGAATTTTATCTAATGGTTTGATATCATAAAAAAAAAACTCTCCATAGTCTAGACCCTTAGTGTATGATTTGAAATCCCCTAAAATTAAGGAAACTTTGTCAGGAATGGAGATTTCATTTGTACCGATTTTGATCTCAAACTTTTCTAAGTAAATTTTGTATCACATTAATCTTTATTTTCAAATTTTTTTATGTGTTCTCGATATTCCTTTTTTTTCTTTTCTTTTCTAGTCCTGATTAAATCCAGCGGATCCAAATTATCGTCTTCACTGACAAGGTAATCTTTTTCGAAAGTATGGTCTATTTTTGATTTAAATTTTTCAATTTTCTCTGAAATTTCCTCGGGAATCTCTAATTTAGAAACTTTATCGTCGTCTTTTACAATTTCGGATAGTTTCTCTCTTTTTCGTTTTCTTCTCCTTCGTTCAAATTCCTCTTGGCTTAATTCAAAATATTCGTTATAAGACAGTTGTTCTTGCGCTTGCCTTTTTTTTAATAATTCAATTTTTTCTTGACTTCTAGCCTTCTCAATTATTTTCTGTTTCTCCTTTATTTCGTCCTTTGATAATTCCCTATTATGTATTACCATAAATTCTGTGAAGTTAGAGACTTCTTTATTTAAAAATTGTTTTTTAAACTTCTCAATTAAGTCTTTTCGAGTCCCTTGAGGTATTTTTTCTAATTCCAACTCTAATTTTTTCTGATATAGGGATGCTGAATAATTTTTGAGATTCAAGATGCTTTGAACAAAAATTGAATTCCTTTTTAAGGATTCGATAATCTCCAACCAATCAGCTAAGCCAATGGATTTGTTAACAGATATTTCTGAAATCGTTCGAGAAATGAATCTATTTTCAATTAGGTAATTTCCAATCGTTTTCAATTTTTCTTTAGTAAGGTTCGCCTCTTCAATTATTCTAAACTTTTCTCTTTGAATTTCGTTAGTAAATTTATCTCGCAGGTTAAAAAGTTTATGTAAATACTTGCGATTCAGAGTTTCGATTTTAATATTAAATTTCTGAATTTTTGATAGAAAACTCTTAAATTCGTTCAACAAATCAGGTTTAGAATGATTTTCTCTATTTTTTTCCAAATAATTGAATAAATCGTTATGGGTTTTATTTATGTCAAATGTAACACTCTGAATTTTTTCTATAGGGTCGACAAATTTCTCCTTGGCTTGAGATGTTATAAAAGATTTCATTAGATTCAATAAATCTTTATCAATTAAGGCAATTTTTAAATTTCTGGAGGACCTGTAAATGAAGCCCTTTTTCTTCCAATATAACTTGATGTCTTAGTCCTACTTAAATTTTCTTGTCGATCAACATGTATTGCGGTCCCGCCTACGAGTTCCAAGGATTTATAATATATATCATAAGTTAATATGTCAGTTTGAAGAGTTTTAAATAACGCAACCCGTGTACCACGTTCTATATCAGAACCAGAATAACCCATAGTAAGATAAAGAATACCCGTGTTTATAGCTCTCTTTTCTATTTCTCTTTTAAATAATTCGTTTTCAAACTCAGTAATCGAACGACCTACTTCTCTCTCAATACTTCTTTTAATGGAAGATAAATCTTCAAACTCTTTATTTAAGCTCTTCTGTATAGATTCATCAACTCCGATCTTCGCAAGCTTAATTTTTTCTAAAAAAGATTCAATAATTTTCTTCCTAAGTTCAAGATTAGGGAAGTCAAACTTTAAGTGAAAGGTAAAACGACGCCAAATCGCAGAATCTAATTGATGTTGATGGTTAGTTGCTCCAAAAATTGCGAGTGGTATGCCCTCATAATTGACTTTATCAATCACTTGAAGAAAAGAAATCACCGCTCTTTTAATCTCTCCTACTTCGTGTACATTAGATCTCTCAGAACCAATTGCATCAATTTCATCAAAGAAAATAATGAAGGCTCCGTTTTCTTTCGCAATTTCAGCAGAAAGCTCGACAACATTTCTAATATTTTTTATAGTGTCCCCTAATAGTGGTGATACTAGTCTATCTGATTCAACTACGCACACTGGAAGGTTATATTCCCTCGCAAAAGCTCGAGTCAGCGAAGTTTTCCCCGTTCCTGGGGGGCCATATAGAAGAACTGTTAAATTTGGCGTTAATTTGGTTTTTTTCAAATGTTCAGACAGTTCTTCAAACTTTTTCAATGCTTTGAAAAAATCGTTAAGTGTCTCTTTTTTAACTTCATTCCCTATTAGATCGTCAATCGTTTCTTTAATTTCAACGGGTAGATATACAGTACCATATTTACCCATTCTATCCTTTATTTCATCATCCGAAAATGTCATGTTCTTTATTTTATAAATTATAATTTTGATTAATCTAAAGTATCACAATAATTAGCAATATGAGCAATTAACTCTTTTAAATTATCTATACTCCCGCCTATAAAGTTAAAGATCTCCTTCCGATATTGCACAGAGTCTCGTATTTTATTTTTATCAATTCCAATATAATTTGGAAAACATATTAGCTTCATTAAATAAGGCAAGACTTTTTCATTCGTTTGAAGATCCTTAAAAATTGGATAAAATATGTTTTCATCGGATAGTTTCCATTTTAAAATTCCCATATATATGAGAAAGGCAAAATTCATAGATATCCAATTTATTAATTCTTTAGATAAAAACCCTCGTCTAAATGAACAAAAAGCCAAGTAATACAAGATTAAGGTTTCGTTGGAAAATTGGGGGATTAGACGAGTTAATCCATCAGACTGTTTATTTGTCCTAATATAATTATTCTTCAGCAATATCGGGATAAATGAATTGCTAGGCGCTACGAAAATCTCATCTATTACTCTTAATCCCACTCGTTCCAAAATACTCTCTAATGACTCTTGCTCTTCGTTTGCAATGGACTCTATATATGGTAAAAATATGTCTCCTTTCAATATCATAGGGATTTCCCTAAGAGAGTCATCTGGATCGGTGCCAAAATTCGGATCTAAGTTAAAAATTGAGGTGATGTTATTAATTATCTGGTATACCTTTGGAGACAAACCCGGTACTGAGAAAAAATCTGGATTTTCTAATTTTTCTCGATAATAAGTGTGAGGAATTATTATGTGTCTTTGACATTCGTAAAACTTAGGTGCATGATCTAATAGTTTTTTGTAAACAGATTGCAGATTATTTCCTCTGGGGAACAATATTTCTTCAATAAGTTTTACCAGGCGATATAAAATTGTATTTTTGAAACTTTTTTGATCGGGATTTGTTATAGTTTGAAGAACTCTAAGTGCATTCACTGACTCGTTTAAAAAATCAATGATATAATCTTTAATATCTACAATTGAAATTAAATCACGATATTTAGTTATGAAATCTTTGATTATTTCGTATATATTAGACCTGTACATGGCAGAAAATTCTGATAGAGCTCTAACTTTACGGATATTTCTTCTCTCTTCTTCCTGGCGTATTTTATCCAATACTTCTGTATCTAGTAGTAAGTCTGGGTCTAAATCTGCAATTATGCGTCTAGTTTCTCTTAAAATCGGTCTCATGTGACTAATAAAGGTCATGTATCTTGGAAGAATATCCGTCCATTTTTCTAAAGGAATTTTCATCACCTCAAAGACTATTTAGTAAGCAGCAACCGCTTTTTATTTGGTTTGGCATAAACTAACATATTAATTAAAATACAATAAATATCCAGCACCGAAATTCAGATTTTTCGAATTAACTAAGATAAAATCAGTTAAAGTGAAAAATAAATCATAACAAAAAAAATTTGTGATCTTTGATTATTTATTGACATTTTTAATCTAAAATTATATTTGAAATGGATTATTAAAATATATACACACAAAAAAGCACATAGGTTTCATTTCTAATTAAAAACTTCATTCTGTCTATTATGAAATGCCCTTCGTCATGTGTGAAATAAATTTAAGCTGATATTTATTAAATTATAATGAGAATTTAGCTTTTTTCAAGGTTCTGCCAATGCGATTTAATATAATCTAGTGCTTCTTTAATCGTTAAGGGTACTGAGCCTGCTGGACCCCTAATATAAAATTCTTCTTGATTACCTGTTTTAACAAATACAGGTTCATCGCTTTTGTTTATTTCCACTATACAAATTTGTTTTTCTTCTAAGAATGTAATCTTTGGGAATATGTAATGATTATATTGCTTTCCCAAATAATCATTAATTACTTGACCCAATTTAAGTAGAAACCCATCTGAATTTTGTCTCTTCTTATTGAAAGTTAAAAAATCATTTTCAAGACCTAAAACAGATCCGTTGTCTGTAATGCCAATTAGTAATTTCCCCCCCTCTGTATTTAAGAATGCAGAAATACTTTTTGCAACAACAAATTCAAGAGTTTTATTAACCTTTTGTTGATTTAAATCATATCTCAGTGTACTTTTAAATTCGACGAATTTATTCTCTCCTTCTGAGATAATTTTTTTCCATTGTTTTACATCATCAATTTTTTTATTCAATTGTCCAATTGATTTTGC
>JAHPYY010000160.1 GCA_019058515.1 Promethearchaeota archaeon | reverse complement strand
ATGTGGAGAGTGCTTGATGCAATGTCCGTATTTGGCATACCCCGAAAACAAGGCAAAGGAAGAGTTTAAAAAATTGATAAATGGCGAACCCAGTCCGGTTACCTCAGACTGTATTACGTGTGTTGCCTGTAATATGTTTTGTCCTGAGGGAGCAAATCCATTTGATTTAATTAATGTACGGCAAGAAGAAACGGGAACTTTTAAATTTGGCAAGAGATTTTTAAAGATGTTTGATATGGGCACAAAAATGCCTTCAAAGATTATAAAGGGTGAGTCAGATAAGCCTGTGATGAGCCTTTGCTTATTTGGAGATATGCTACCAGGAGTTTTTGAGGGCCAACTTTATGATGGATCGACTTTTCTTAAAGGCGGAGATTACTTTTGTTGGATCGGAATGGTTCATTCGGGGAGACCTAGTTTGGTAAATAAACAAAACATTCAAACCTTTGTAGATAATTTAGCATCGTCATCGTCAGGGGCCGAAGAGATAATTTTCATTCATGACGATTGTTATGCAACGCTAACAAATAAAGTTAAAGAATTCGATATTAGTGTTCCATTTAAACCGATTCATATCATAGAATACTTAAGAGATTATGTGAAGGCGCACCAAGATCAAATAAATAAACTTAACATTAAGGTTGCCTATCAACAGCCATGCGCTTCAAGATATACCTTCGAGAAAGATAAAATCCTTGATGAATTATTCGAATTGATTGGGGCTGATAGAGTTAAGAGAAAATATGATAAAGAACACGCCCTATGCTGTGGGGGAATCCAAGCTGCGATGGAAAATGTCTCAACAGAAGAAGAAAACAAGTGGAGGATGAAAAACATAATGGATGCGAAAGAAGCAGGAGCTGAAGCATATGTGTTTCTTTGTCCACTATGTATCATGGGAAATAGGGGGAGAGCAAAAGCGGAAGGAATGGAGCCCTATATCTTGAGTAATCTTGTGCGTGTAGCGTTAGGTGAAGAACTCACACATGGAGGAGCAGGAAAGAAATTATAACTAAAATTTTCTATTTTTTTATATTTTATTCCTTTTTTAAATTAAAAAAAAATTATTTGTTTTCCTTTAATTCTGCTAAAAGTTGCTTTTCCAAACCTCCAATTTTAAGCAAATTCAGTAGAATAGGATGGATTTTTTTACCTTTTAGTGTTTTCCCTGTTCTTAAATTTGTAATTTCAGCGTTAGGTATGTTAATCTCTATTTCATCTCCCGTTTGGAATTCTTTTGAAACTTCATTCACTTCTAAAACAGGAAGTGCCCGAGCAAGAGAAGATCTGTAAAAAATTCTAGCAAAAGACTCCGCAACAATCGCGACGATTCCTTTCTCTTGAAGTATTGCAGGGGCTGTTTCTCTACTTGAACCACAGCCAAAATTTCTTCCCGCAACAATTATATCCCCGTCTTGAACTTTACTTGGAAATTCTTTAATAACAGACTCACAAGTATGGTCCAACATTTCTTGTAAATTTTCCAAATATCGACTGGGTGAAATTACATCTGTATCTACATTATCCGGGAAAACCCAAACTTTCCCTTTTATATTTTCTTTATATTCTCCACTTCCTTTACCACCTAATAATGCTGCCATTTAATCACCTCCTAAAAATCCCTCGGATCGGTAATTTCTCCTTTTAAAGCTGAAGCTGCGACAGTAGCAGGAGAACCTAAATAAACTTCTGCCGCAGCACTTCCCATACGGCCTTGAAAATTTCTATTAGAACTAGAAATACATTTCTCACCTGAAGCAAGCATCCCTCCAAGAGCACCAAAACAAGCACCACAACTCGGATTAGTAATGACAGCACCCGCATTAATTAACGTCTCAGAAACTCCAGATTTGGCGGCTTTAATCCAAATCTCTTGGGAAGCCGGAGTCACTATCATTCGAACATGGTTAGGAATTCTCTTTCCTTCTAAAATTTTAGCGGCTATTTCTAAATCTTCGAGTCGACCATTCGTACAGGACCCTAAAAATGCTTGGTTGATTTTGGTTCCGACAACTTCTGAAATAGGTTTTACATTATCCACAGTATGGGGACAAGAAATTTGAGGTTCTAAATTACTCACATCTATTTCATAAGTTTTTTCATATACTGCATCGGGATCAGGTTTAACCAATTCAATAGGTTCGGTGGTTCTTTCTTTAACCCAATCTACTACTTTTTGATCAGGAACTCCAAAAGCAAACTTCGCACCCAATTCAAGAGCAAAATTAGACATTGTCATCCTTGAGGCGATGCTTAGGTTTTCCATCGTGTCGCCGGTAAATTCAATAGCTTTATAGGTTGCCACTTCAGCAGTATGATCTCCCGCTATTTTGATAATTATATCCTTGCTCATTACGCTCTGCGGCAATTTTCCTGTAATTTTAAACTGTATTGTATGAGGCACTCTAAACCATAATTCTCCTTTAACATATGCATAAAAGAGATCTGTATTCCCAAGACCACAACTTGCAGCATTAAAAGCACCATAAGTAGTAGTATGACTATCCCCTCCAACTATTAACATTCCTGGCCTTACATGTCCTTGTTCAGGTAACACTTGATGACAAATTCCTTCCTTAATATCATAAAAATCTTTGATTCCTTGCTTTTTAACGAAGTTTCGAATAAGATCATGAACCGAAGCCCATCTCTCAGATGGAGCTGGATTATAATGATCAAAAATTACAACGATTTTATTTGGATCGAAGACCTTGCGTATTTTAGAAGGTCTTATTTTTCTAAAATCTAAAACTACTTTACCCGTCCCTATATGGCTCATTACTAAATCAAGCTTCGCAATAATGATATCATCCGGTTTAATATCGCTCCCGGAAAGAGAATGATTTGCTAATATTTTTTCAGCAATTGTTTGACCACTCATTTAATTCCCTCGAAAAAAATTATTTAAGATAATTTTAGATCAAATTTTAATTTAAAAGATTTCAATTAAAAAAATATATGAACACAAACATATTTTTTGATTGCATTCTTATATTATAATATGATAATTTTAATCAATTTAGGTTAAAATATGTCAAATAATCCTGAATCCGAAAAAATGTCTGAACTAAATAAATTAGAAATAAATAATAAGGCAAAAGCTATTATTTTCAAGTCAATGGAGCAAATACTAAATAATCTTAAAGATAATATGGACCATGTTGCTCGACCAAAATATTTCAAGCATACACAAAAATTCATTAATATAGTATATGATGGTCTAAAGAATAAAAGGAGATTTTTTTTATTAGCTTCTGGAAGGAGCGGGATGATTTTACAATGTTTTGCAACACGGTTGGTCCATTTAGGTGCAAGGGTATATATGATCACTAATTTAGCAAGTCTACCCCCATTAAGGAGAAAGGATATCTTAATAGTATTATCTGGATCTGGTACTACGAATATAGTCGTAAGTCTACTCGAGACCTATGTAAATACTATAAAACCCTATGCAATTGTTGCCATTACATCTCATCCTGATACTATTATAGGACGAATTGGGGATATAACAATAAAATTAATAGGCCGAACTAAAAAGGATAGTGATACTGTAGCCGCTGATACCGCAATTTTAACTCCAGAAGGAACTCAATTTGAAATAGCAGCATTCGTCTATTTAGACGCAATCATAGCTGAATTGGCAGTAAAATTAGGAAAAACTAATGTTGATTTACTAAAGGGGCATTCTGAAACAGTTTAATTGAAAATACAAGGAAATTTTACTTGGATTTTCAACTTTTTTTATTTTAAAAATTATTAATAATACCCTAAAAGTTAATTATGCCAAATTCTATACTTATATTGTGCCCATTTTATAGTGTTTCTATGAGGCTAATTTTAAATTACTGCTATGAATAGAAATCTCCAATGGGCACACATTTATATAAGAAGGGCTCCAATAGCCCCACAGAATTCCGAATTTTTTAAAAAAATCGCTTTTTTATTGTGAGATCTACAGAGCAAGGATAATATATTTTTTAAAACCTTGTTGTTCCTAAGAAATCCTCCACAAAATATCAGATTATTAATCTCATTGTTTTCTGCCATTTGACAAGCAATTATTCCAACATTTTCACCGATTATACATATTAAGGAATTTATAATATCTTCTTTCTGAACTGAATTCATAGGAAAATTATCGTTAATTTTCCCAAACGACGCAGCAGTGAATTCTCTAAAAATCGAGTTAACCCGATCGTCTTCCGGTTCGTAAATATCTGATACTTTTAAATCAACATTATATCTATCTCCTTTTGTTGATATTTTCATCGCTTCCTGGAAATCATTAAAGTTAAATAGCAATTTAATTAATCCAATAAATAGGCCTCCTCCAAGTGCGGTTCCTCCTAAATGCTTAATCGATTTTTTTTTCAAGATTATGGAGGTTCCCGTCCCTATAGTAATTATTAAAGAATCTGGTACATCTTTTTCTTTATCTAGCAAGTAAAGAGTTTCTATTCCTTTAAAATTTGCTTGAAATTCGTTATATAAGTTTGTCTCTACTTCTTTTGAATATTTATTATATAAATTGAAAGCTTTACCACCAGTAAAATTAAAGTTTTTATAAAATCCTTTTTTTGAATCTAAAAACTCAATAATTTCTTCGAAATTTGGTTTAGTTACCATTAAATTAAGAACTAAATTATCACCTTCGAGATAAACAATTTTAGTTAAGCTTTGTCCTATATCAATTCCAATTGTATTTAACGGAAATTTAATTTTCGATTGATTAATTTGAATCTTTATTAGATTATTTTTAGAGATTTTTTACCACTTCGCTAAAGGTTTAATTGAAAAATCTATTATAATATTATAAAATGGTTTTGAAATTATAAATTAATTCTCTCAGATTAATTCTTAAAATGGATCTAATAGACTCTGAACCCGTTGAAGTTGCTATAGTCAAAGGCGAGACTCCTAAGGAAAATCTTTTAAATGGAATTGAAAAACTCGGAGGAATTTCTAAATATATTAATAATGGGGATCAAGTATTTATCAAATTTAATTTAACCCTACCATGTGGTTTTCCAACAAATACCAATTTTGATGTAATTGAAACAATTGTCAAAGCATGTAAGAAAGCCGGGGCTAAAGTCTATCTTGGCAGCTTTCCATTTAAAGGTGTCACAATAAAAGCAATATCGGATATATTAGGGCTTAAAAAATATTTCGAGAGTGTTGAGGGGGAATTAGCGTTTTTAGATAACAGTAATTATTTCTATATGAAAAAATTTAATTCTAAAAAATTAAAAGTTATAAAAAATCGGTCTTTTTCGAAAGTACAAGTAAATAATAAGACATTTATCATACCCAAAGTAATTCTGGATTCAGATAAATTTATCTCAGTGAATCAGGT